>DASZHU010000127.1:0-8298 GCA_035937605.1 Acidimicrobiales bacterium
GGGAACGTGCATTGCTTGACAGCTATATAGCTCTGTGCTTATGTTCTGTGGATGGCGCTGGCCTTCGACGTCCTGGCCGAACCCAACCGTCGTCGCATCCTCGACCTCTTGCGGACGGAGGAGCTCCCCGTCGGCGACCTCGTTGCGCAGCTCTCGGTGAGTCAGCCCGCCGTGTCGAAGCACCTGCGGGTGCTTCGAGAGGCCGGGCTCGTCGAGGTCAGGGCCGACGCGCAACGCCGCTTGTATCGAGTGCGTGGCGAACCGCTGCGGGCGATCGACGAATGGCTCGCGCCGTACCGCGCGCTGTGGTCGTCGCGGCTCGACGCGCTCGAACGACATCTCGACACGATGGAGACGACGACATGACCGACCGCACCGCACCACACCTCGGCATGCTCGAGCACCGCGACGGTGCCTACTGCTTGCGCTTCACGCGCCGCTTCCCCCACCCGCCCGACAAGGTGTTCCGCGCGCTCACCGAGCCCGAACACGTCAGCGCGTGGTTCCCTACCGACATCGTCGGTGATCGCGTTGCCGGCGCGCCGCTCACGTTCGTGTTCCGCAACGGCAAGGCGCCCTCGTTCGACGGTGAGTTGCGCGCGTACGAGCCTCCGCACCTGGTCGAGTACCAGTGGGGTCCCGACGATGTGCTGCGGTTCGAGCTGAGGGCAGACGGCGACGGCACCGTGCTCGACTTCGTCAACACGTTCGAGCCGGTCGGCAAGGGCGCACGCGACGGCGCCGGTTGGCACGCGTGCCTCGACACACTCGAGCACCATCTCGACGGCACCACGCCCGAGTGGGATCCCGAGCAGCATTGGACCGAGGTGCACGACCACTACCTCGAGTCGTTCCCTCCGGAGGCATCGACGATCGGCCCGCCCGAGGGCTGGAACGCCGACGCCTGAGCACGCTCACCGAGGTCGCGCCATTGTGTGCGCGTGACCAAAGCCCGTGACCGGCTCGACCAGCAACGACTCGTCGACGAGGCGATCGCGACCGCGGGTCACGACGACTTCGGCGAGCCCACGTGGCGGGAGGGCCTGTCGAATCTGCTCGAGTCGCTGATCGAGGAGGCGCGCCTTCACGAGCTCGGCGTCGAGATCGCGGCCGGCAACGTGCTCGACTACCTGGTCAACCGGTTGCACATCACCGCGTACCGAACCGAGCATCCCGAGATCGCCACCGTCGGGATCACGCAACCGATCGTCATCGTCGGCCAACCGCGCACCGGCACGACGATCCTCTACGACCTGCTCGCGCAGGACCCGGCACTGCGGGCCCCGCTCAGCTGGGAGGTGGCCCTGCCGTCTCCCCCTCCGGAGACAGCGACCTACGACACCGATCCGCGGATCCGGGAGGTGCAGGCCCAGCTCGACATGGCCGACGTGTTGATCCCCGGGTTCAGCGACTTCCACCCGATGGGAGCGCAACTCGCGCAGGAATGTGTGTGCATGACGGCGGGCGACTTCCGCAGCATGATCTTTCCGACGCAGTACCGCGTACCTTCGTACAGCCGGTGGCTGCAACGCGAGGCCGACCTCGCGCCGGCCTACGCGTACCACCGCGTGTTCCTACAACACCTCCAGTCGCGGCACCCCGCACCGCGGTGGCTGCTCAAGTCGCCCGCCCACCTGTGGCACCTCGACGCGTTCGCCGGCGAGTATCCCGACGCGATCGTGGTGCAGACCCATCGCGATCCGCTGAAGGTCATCGCGTCGGTGAGCGCGCTCGTCGCTCATCTTCGCCGAATGGCGAGCGACGACACCTCGACCGCGGAGGCCGCGGAGGAGTGGGCCGACGACATCTTCCTCGGCCTCGACCGCGGCATGGACGCGCGCAACCGTGGCGTCCTGCCTGCGGGTCAGGTGATCGACGTTCACTTCCGCACCTTCGTCGAGGACCCCCTCTCGACCATCGCGGCCGTCTACGTCGCCATTGGGCGGGAGCTGACGCCAGACGCCGAGCGCCGGATGCGCGCGTTCCTCGAGCACCATCCGGGCGACGGCGGAGGCGGCGGGACGCGCTACCGGTTTGCCGACACCGGCCTCGACGCGGTCTCGCTGCGGGAGCGAGCGGCCGTGTACCAGGCCTGTTACGGCGTCGAGAGCGAGCCGGTGACCTAGGCCTGACGCGCCCGGCGGGCGGCCACCCCTTGCTCGATCGCGGTGCGCACCAGCACGTCGTTGTCCTTCGAGATGAACCGGTGGACGTACCGCTCGAGCGCGACGCGCAGGATCGGATTGAACGCGTGATACGTCTCGCCGAACTCGACACGCGATCTCGTGGCGTCGATCGCCTCGACGCGGTGCCAGCCGCTCGCCTTCGACCACAGCGGCTTGCCGACGGCCTCGTAGCGGGAGAACTCGTTCGGACGGACCTCGACGACGCACTCCCACGAGCGGCCGACTCCACCGGACAGGAGGAGCTTGGGGACCTTGAACGTGCACGTCCGCACCAGCCCCTGACCGTTCTCGTCGCCCTCGTTGACGATCTCGATCCGCACGTCGCCGTGCTCGATCAGGCGGCGCTCACCCGGTGGGCGTTGCCGGATCTTCGGGTGCAGCACGGCCCAGATCTCCTCGGGTGTCGCCTCGACCTCGAACGCGTACGAGTGCTCCTGCACGGCGTCTGACTCTACGATCCTCGTGGTCCGGCGAACGGGGGGATGCAATCGTGGCCACAGCCCGCAACGGAAGTGTCGAGATCCACTACGAGACCTTCGGCGATCCGGACGACCCGACCCTGCTCCTGATCAACGGGCTCGGGTCACAGTGCATCAACTACGCGCCGGAGTGGTGCGAGCGCTTCGTTGCCGAGGGCTACTACGTCATCCGGTTCGACAATCGCGACACGGGCCTGTCGTCCAAGCTCGAGGGCGTGAAGTACACGCTGCGCGACATGGCGGCCGACGCGCTCGCGGTGCTCGATGCAGCCGATGTCGAGCGGGCACACGTGATGGGAATGTCCATGGGCGGGATGATCGTGCAGCGGCTCGCGATCGATCACGCGGCGCGCCTCCTGTCGATGACCTCAGTGATGTCGCGCACCGGCGAGAACGAGTACGGCCAGAGCTCCGCTGAAGCACTTGCATTCCTCCTGGCGCCACCCGCCACGTCTCGTGAGGACTACATCGAGAACCAGGTCGCCGCGCTCCACGTGTACGGCTCGAAGGACGAATGGCTCGACGACGACACGATCCGCGCCCGTGCCGCGGCCGCGTATGACCGGTGCTTCTGCCCGGCCGGCGTCGGCCGCCAGATGCACGCAGTCATGGCCGACGGATCACGCGCCGAGGAGCTGCGCGAGGTCGATCTGCCCGTGCTGGTGCTGCACGGCAGTCGCGACACGCTCATCGATCCGAGCGGCGGACGTCGCACGGCAGAGCTGATCCCCGGTGCCGAGTACGTCGAGATCGACGGCATGGGCCACGACTACCCACCGGCGGTGTGGGACCAGTGGGTGCGCACGTGGTCGCGCTTCGCGTCCGCCGTGACCGCGAGCAGCTGAGGCCGGACGATGAGCGGGCGGGTCGTGATCGTGACAGGAACCGCAGGGGGCATCGGCTCCGCGATCGCAGCCGAGTTCACGAGCCTGGGCGACACCGTCGTGGGCCTCGACCTCGTCGACGGATTCGACGTCACCGAGCCCGCGCAGTGCCAGGCTGCCGCGCAACGCGCCCACGACGCGCACGGCCGCGTCGACGTGCTGTGCAACAACGCCGGCATCGGCGCCGTCGGCGACGTGGAGCGAGCAACGGTCGACGAGTGGCAGCGCGTCTTCGCAGTGAACGTCTTCGGCATCGCACACCTCTCGGCCGCGGTGCTCCCGATGATGCGGCGCGCCCGCGCCGGGGCGATCGTCAACACGTGCTCGGTCGCAGCCGACGTTGGTCTCGTCGAGCGCGCGGTGTACTCCGCGTCGAAGGGGGCGGTGCTCGGGCTGACCCGCGCGATGGCCGCCGACGAGGCCGAGCACGGCATCCGCGTGAACTGCGTGTCGCCGGGCACGGTCGACGGACCGTGGGTGCGCCGGTTGATCGAGCAGAGCGACGACCCCGTTGTCACTCGCTCCGCACTCGAACGCCGCCAGCCCCTGGGCCGCCTCGTCGCTCCCGAGGAGGTCGCGAAGGCCGTCGCCTTCCTCGCCGCGGACACGACGTTCACGACCGGGCAGGACCTGCTGCTCGACGGAGGCATCACTGGCGTGCGCATCGTTCGATGACCAATCGCATCACCGCGATGGTCGTACGCGACCTTCGCTTCCCCACCTCCGATCTGCTCGACGGATCCGACGCGATGAACCCCGACCCGGACTACTCGGCCGCGTACGTCGAGCTGCACACCGATCATCCGGAGTTGCGTGGGTTCGGCATGACGTTCACGATCGGCCGCGGGAACGAACTGTGCTGCGCGGCGATCGAGGCGTTCCGTGAGCACGTCGTCGGCCGCGACCTCAGCGCGATCGAGGCGGACCTCGGCGGCTTCTGGCGCGACCTCGCCGGTGACAGCCAGCTGCGCTGGGTCGGCCCCGAAAAAGGCGTCGTGCATCTCGCCACGGCCGCAGTGGTGAACGCGGTGTGGGACCTGCTGTCGCGGCGCGCGGGGGCGCCGTTGTGGCGCTATCTCGCCGACCTCCCCGCCGAACAGCTGGTGGCTGCGGTCGACTTCCGTCACCTCACCGACGCGCTCACGCCTGACGAAGCCCTCGACTTGTTGCGCGCGGCGGAGCCCGCTCGGGCCGACCGCCAGGAGCGGCTTCTGGCCAACGGCTACCCGGCGTACATCACGTCTGCAGGGTGGCTCGGCTATCCGGACGACTTGCTGCGACACAAGACGCGCGAGGCGATCGCATCGGGATGGAACGACTTGAAGATCAAGGTCGGTCGCGATCTCGACGACGACATTCGGCGCACGAACATCCTGCGCGAGGAGCTGGGCACGGCCCGGCGTCTTCTCATCGACGCCAACCAGGTGTGGGACGTCGACGAGGCGATCGCGTGGGTGCGTGCGCTCGCCGGTTCCGAGCCGTGGTGGATCGAGGAGCCAACCAGCCCGGACGACATTCTCGGGCACGCTCGCATCGCGGCGTCGGTACGACCGATCCGGGTGGCGACCGGTGAGCATTGCCACAACCGGGTGATGTTCAAGCAGTTCTTCCAAGCCGACGCGATCGACATCGCGCAGATCGACGGATGCCGTCTTGGGGGCGTCAATGAGGTCATCGCGGTGCTGCTGCTCGCAGCCAAGTTCGGCGTACCCGTGTGCCCTCATGCCGGAGGCGTCGGGCTGTGTCAGCACGTGCAGCACTTCTCGATGTTCGACTTCCTGCGGGTCTCCGCCCGTGACGACGACCGCATGATCGAGTACGCGGGACACCTGCACGACCACTTCGTCGAACCCCTTCGCGTCGAGCGCGGGCGGTATCACGCGCCCACGGCTGCCGGTTTCGGGCTCGAGATGAAGCCACGGTCGATCGCGGCCCATTCGTATCCCGACGGCGACGTCTGGCGCGCCCGCCGTGAGTGATCGACTGAACGTCGCACTCGTGGGTGGACCGATGTACGACTCGCTGTACGACCCCCTGCTCGACGACGTGGACGTCGTCGTGCACGCCGACCACCCCACGCTGAACCGCCGCGTTGCGGAGCTGCTCGCGTCGGGCGAGCGCATCGACGTGCTGTCGACGCACGGGAAGTACGCCCCGAGCCAGGCGCGGTGGCTGCGGCCGCTCGACGAGCTGCTCGATCCCGCCGTGGTGCAGGCGCTGGCGCCGCGCGCGGTCGACCTGTGTCGCTTCCGGGGCGCGCTGCTGTGCGCGCCGCGAAACATCGACGTGCGGATCCTCTGGTGGCGAGCCGATCGGCTCGACGGTCCGCCCGACGACTGGCGCGCGCTGACCGAGTCGCGAGCGGTCTTCGGCTTCACGGGGAGGGAGTCGGGCTTGTTCGGGCTGTTCTTCGAGATCGTCGTCGGCAACGGGGGCGCGCTGTTCGATCTCGACGGAAACCCCACGATGACGGGCGGGGACGCAGAGGACGCGGTGGCACTCCTCTGCGAGCTCGCCGCTCGCGCTCCGGCCGAGCTTCCGGGTTGGCACTACGACGACGTCGACCGCGCGCTCTTGGATGGCCGCGTCGACGTCGCCGCCGCATGGCCGGGTGGCTACGGAGCGATACGCGCGTCCGCGATCCATGACCGGCTCGCACCCGCGCCGTACCTCGCAGGCGCCACGCGACGCGTTTCCTATTCCGGGGTGCACGGATGGGCGATCCCAACGACGTGCGCCGACGTCGACGGCGCGGTCGCGCTCGTGACGCGCCTGTGCGGCGCCGAGATGCACGCGCGGGAGGCGGCGGCCGGTGGCATCCCTGCGCGCACCGAGGCTCTGGCTGCGATCGAACCCGCGAACCCGGTCGATGCGGCGCGGTTGGCGATCACGCGCGCCACCATCGACGACGCGATGATCACGTACCCGCCGCTCGACCGCTTCCCGGAGATCGAGGACGCCGGCTGGGCCGCGATCAACGCGGCGCTCCGTGGTGAGCTCACGCCGCGCGAGGCGGTGACTCGCATCCAGGCCGACGCGGAGTCGGTGCTCGGATGAGCCGAGCCACCCTCGGGCTCGGGTGTGCTCCGATCGGGAACCTGTACGAGTCCATCACCGACGACGATGCGATCGCCGTCGTCCACGCCGCGTACGACGCCGGTATCCGGTTCTTCGACACCGCTCCCCTCTACGGGCACGGCCTGTCGGAGCGCCGCCTCGGTGCGGCGCTGGCATCGCTGCCCCGAGACGAGCTGACCATCTGCACGAAGGTTGGGCGCCTGCTCGTCGACGACGACCCGACCTCGCGGCCCGATCCGACGATCTTCACCGAGGTGCCGCCGGTGCATCCGGTGTTCGACTTCTCGGCGGACGGGGTCAAGCGGTCGCTCGAGGCCAGCCTCGAACGGCTCGGGGTCGACCGCGTCGACATCGTGCACGTCCACGATCCGGACGACCACGCCGAAGAGGCGTTGGCGTGTGCCTTCCCCGTCCTGCGGCACTGGCGCGACCACGGCGTCGTCGGCGCGATCGGCGCCGGCATGAATCAGGCGGCGCTGCTCGCTCGCTTCGTGCGTGAGGCCGGTATCGACTGTGTGTTGCTCGCCGGCCGCTTCACGCTCCTCGACCAGACCGGGCTCGACGGCTTGTTGCCGTTGTGTGAGCGCGAGCAGGTCTCGGTGATCGCCGCCGGGGTCTTCAACTCCGGTCTGCTCGCCAACCCGTCACCCGGCGCCTCGTTCTTCTACGAACCCGCACCCGAACCGATAGTGCACCGTGCCCGTGAGCTCGCGGCCGTGTGCCAGCGCCACGGCGTGCCGCTGACCGCGGCCGCGCTCCAGCTGCCGACGGCTCATCCCGCCGTCCACCACGTGCTCACGGGCGTGCAGTCGGTGGCCGAGCTGCGCGCGAACGTCACCGACTTCACGCGCCCCGTTCCCCCGGCGCTGTGGAGCGACTTGAAGGCCGAAGGGCTGCTTCCGGAGCACGTCCCGACGCCGTGAGGTCATGCCGCGAGGCGGCCCCACACCAGGATGCGCTTGAACGGGAAGAAGTGGGGCGACCGGCTTCCGATCACCGACAACAGCCGTTCGCGATAGCGCTCGACGAACCGCTCCCACTCGGATGCGCCGAGGCGGTCCTTGAACCGCGTGAGGGTCGTGCCCTTGACCCACTCGACCACGTCCGCGCTCGAACCGAGGTGGTGCGCGTACACCTGGAGCCGCACGTGCTGCTCCGCGACGCCGAGCGCATCGAGCAGCGACGCGTAGGCCTCTGGCGCGAGGACGTTGTGCGCGACCGGATCGGGCGGCGGGTCGTCGAACAACTCGGCCGCGAGCTCCGCCGCGACGCGATGCGTCGCTTGATCCGCGTTGGAGGGCATCTGCACGGCGAGCTGTCCGCCCGGGCGGAGCGATCCGACGAGCCGGCGGAACACCTCGTCATGGTCGGGTACCCACTGCAGAGAGGCGTTGGCGAACAGAATGTCGTACGTCGAGGGCGCGAACCACGAGCCGATGTCGCCGCGCTCGAAGGTGACGGCCTCGGTGGCATGTGCCGCAGCGCCCTCGAGCATCGCCGTGGAGCTGTCGATGCCGAGGGTGCGCGCCGCGCCCAACCGGTCGTGCAGCGCCACGGTCAACCGGCCGTCGCCGCATCCGAGGTCGACGAGGGTCGGCCTATCGACGGGCTGCACGAGCGCGACGAGATCCCAGAACGGCTGCTCACGCTCGTTAGCGAACCGGTTGTACT
>DASZHU010000128.1:0-2844 GCA_035937605.1 Acidimicrobiales bacterium
CCGCGGCGGCGAGCAGACCCACGACGAACTCGCCAGCGTCGGGTCGTTCATCCGCATCGGGGCGCCCGGCGCGCGCGAGCACGCGGCGCAGTGGCCCGAGCTCGACGGGCACGTCGACGGGTGTGTCGACGCGCGCCATCAACGTGGCGATCGTGGTGTCGGCGGCAAACGGCACGCGCCCGGTGACCGACTCGATGAGCACGAGCCCGAGCGAGTACACGTCGCCCTTGCCGTCCGCGGCCTCACCGCGCGCCACCTCGGGGCACGCGTAGCGAGCGGTGCCCAACATCGCCCCCGCCGGCTCGGTCCATGCCGCTTCGGCCAGCGCGCGCGCCAGCCCGAAGTCGCCGATGCGCAACCGCCCTTCGTCGTCGAACAGCAGGTTCGCGGGCTTGATGTCGCGATGCACGAACCCACGGGTGTGGGCGTACTCGAGCGCCCGCGCCGCCTCGAGCCCGATCAGCAACGCCTGCGACGGCGTGAGTCGGTGCCCGGCGTCGAGCATCGCCCGAAGGCTGCCCCCACCGAGGTACTCGGTGATGAGGTACGGCTCCTTCTCGTCGTCGCCCCAGTCGTACACGGCGAGCACGTGCGGATGGTTGAGCGCGGCGGCGGCCTGGGCTTCGGCCCGGAACCGGCGCAGGAACGCCTCGTCTTCGGCCAAGGCCTGGTGGAGCAGCTTCACGGCCACACGGCGGCGCAGGCGCGTGTCGTCGGCGAGGTAGACGAGCGCCGACGCACCGGAACCGATGGGCGCGATCAGTCGGTAGCGCCCGCTCAGCACCCGACCGATCTGGTCGGTCATCCGCGAGACGACCACGGCAATGAAGATAGACCGGCGGCCTCCGGTCGCCGGACCACTCGATGGTGGGCGGTGGGGCTGAGTGGTTGGTCAGCGCGAGGATGGACCGATGCGCATGGAGCTGGCCGACGAGCTCGAGGAGTTCGTGCGCCTCGGTCATCTGTGGAGCCGGGAGGACTGCGGCGCGATGGTCGAGCGGCTCAACTCCGAGTCCGAGACCAGCGGCGATCCGCTTCCCGCCCGGCTCGGGCGCTTCCTAGACGCGGTGAAGCTGCGCACGCAGATCAGTGATGTGCCGGGGTCGCTGCGGGTGCAGATCGACGCCATCGTGTACCCCCGCGTGTGGAAGGTGATCGAGGGGATCCGTGACGGCATGCCGGACGCCGAGCTGCGCACGCGCATCGAGGTGATGAACCGACGGCTGGCCCGGCTCTTCGTCGAGGAGACGGCTTGACCCGTCCGCGTTCCCTCGTGTGGGCGGCCAACGTGATCATCCTGCAGACGACCGTCGAGCTGGCGTATGTGGCCGGGCGCCACGAGCTCACCGTCGGCTTGCGGGTCGCGTTGATGGCGATCCTCGCCCTGCAGTTCCTGTTCGCACGAGGTGCCCTGCGAATGTCGGCCGGACCGGTTCTCGGGCTGCTCGCATTCGAGGCGATGGCCGTGGTGGCGGCGGTGGCCGGCGACGGGCCACTGGTCGTTCGGGGCGCGTTGGCGTTCGTATCTGTTGGTGTGATCGTGTTGTTGATGGTGTCGATCGGCTCGTTCCCGTCCCCCGACCTCCCGAAGATCACGTGACGGCGACGCAACCCGCGGAGAACCTTTCCGACGAGAGCCCGCGGCGGCGGCTGATCCGCCGCATCATCACCACGATCGTGATCATCGCCTGCATCGGTGGACTGGTCGTGGCTGCGCACCGCACGGCGCGAGGCGACAAGGACGAGCCGACGTTCACCGGCGTGAGCACCGCGGTGGTGCAGCTGCAGGCACCCGCACCGGACAGCAGCGTGCTCTCGCAGGCACAGCTGTTGATCGACCTCAGTTCGCCCTACGACGCGACGTTCGTCGTGAACGGCGTGCTGATCCCCGACGATCAGTTGCAGAAGCGACCCGAGCTCAACCAGGTGATCTTCAACCCGGGCAAGGGCAAGGTCATCGAGAAGTGGGGCGCCGGGCGCAACTGCGTCGAGGCCGACATCTTCCGCATCGACGGCACCCAGCAGGACGTCCCCCCAGTCCGCTGGTGCTTCAACGTCACCTGACCCTCGACCAGAAGGGGTCAGGGAAGGGCGCCGGTTTCGAGGAGGGCGACGAACTGGGCTTCGTCGAGGATGGGGACACCGAGCTCCTGGGCCTTGGTGAGCTTCGCCGCTCCCGGTCCCTCACCGACGACCACCGCGGTGGTCTTCTTCGACACGCTTCCCGGCGCCTTGCCGCCGTGCGCCTTGATGGTCGCCTCGACCACGTCGCGTGAGAAGCTCTCGAGAGTTCCCGTGACGACGATCGACAGCCCCGCCAGCGTCTGCGGTAACGTCGATCGCTCCGGCCCGGTCAGGTTGAGGCCGGCCGCACCAAGCTTCTCGATCACCGCCAGGTTGCGCTCGTTGGCGAAGAACTCGTGCACCGACGTCGCGATGACCTGGCCGATGCCCTCGACGGCGGCGATGTCGTCGACCGACGCGGCCATCAACGCGTCGAGGTGCCCGAAGTGCTGGGCGAGCACGCGGCTCACCGTGCCTCCGGCGTGACGGATGCCGAGGCCGACCAACAGGTTCGCCAGCGGACGGTGCTTCGACGCCTCGATCGAGGCCCGAAGGTTCGTGATCGAGATCTCGCCGAAGCCTTCGAGCCCGCGGATCGCGTCCCAATCGAGCGCGTAGATGTCACCGGGATCGTGGATGAGGTGGTGCTCGAGGAACTGCGACACGGTGCGCTCGCCGAGACCCTCGATGTCCATCGCACCGCGGCTCGTGAAGTGGCAGATGCGCGCCCACCGCTGGCCCGGGCAGTCGACGTTCGTGCAGAACGTGTCGCTCTCGCCT
>DASZHU010000129.1:0-8383 GCA_035937605.1 Acidimicrobiales bacterium
TCCTGCCGGCGAACAACCTCGAAGACCCTCCGGTGTTCGCGACCGGCGACGATCCGAAGCGGCTCTGCCCCGAGCTGATCGACCTCATTCCCGCGTCACCCAACCAGCCGTACGACATGCACCAGGTGATCGCGTCGGTCGTCGACGACGGCGAGTTCTTCGAGTACGCCACGAAATGGGCCCCCAACATCGTTTGCGGGTTCGCCCGCATGGACGGGCATCCCGTCGGCATCGTGGGCAACCAGCCGATGCACCTCGCCGGCGTCCTCGACATCGAGTCCTCCGAGAAGGCGGCGCGGTTCGTGCGCACGTGCGACGCGTTCAACATCCCGTTGCTCACGTTCGTCGACGTTCCCGGCTTCCTTCCCGGCGTCGACCAGGAGTACGGCGGCATCATCCGCCACGGCGCCAAGCTGCTGTACGCGTACTGCGAGGCGACGGTGCCGCGTATCCAGATCGTCGTGCGCAAGGCCTACGGCGGCGCGTACGTGGTGATGAACTCGAAGTCGATCGGCGCCGACCTCGCGTTCGCGTGGCCGTCGGCCGAGCTCGCGGTGATGGGTCCGCAGGGCGCCGTCGAGATCGTCTACCGCCGCGAGCTGCAGATGGCGGCGGATCCCGATGCCCGCAAGACGGAGCTCGTCGAGGAGTACACCGAGCGCTTCGCGAACCCGTACGGCGCCGCCGAGCGCGGGTTCGTCGACGACGTCATCGATCCGGCCGACACGCGAGCGAAGATCATCGCCGGCTTCGATCTCCTGCGCTCGAAGCGCGAAGAGCTGCCGAAGCGCAAGCACGGCAACTCACCGCTCTGATGGCCCAGCTCGCGCCGCCGACCGAGGAAGAGCTCGCGGCGATCGTTGCGGCCATCGAGATCGCGTGGCCCAAGCCGGTCATCGCCGCACCCGTGGCCGTCCAGCCGTCGCGCTGGCGCTTCGCCGGCCGCTGGTGGAGCAAGCCGATCCCGGCGCGTCGCGACCGACCCTGGTAGCCGTGTTGGAGATCACCACGGTCGCGGACGACGAGGTGGTGGCCTTCGACGGAGCCACCGTGCATCGGCGCGACGAACTCGCGTCCGACACGGAGTACGAGATCGAAGGGGTCGCGGCCCGCACGCTGCGCCGCCCGTCGGGCGAGCTGCTCGCGCGCTTCGCGACCGTCAACGACGTGCACTTCGGAGAGACCGAGTGCGGCGTGATGGAGGGGTTCGAGCTCGGGCCCGTGTTCGCGTCGGCGCCCGGGGAGGATCCGTACCCCGAGGTGATGAACCGCGGTGCGATCGCGGGCATCGCGGCGATCGACCCGGACGCGGTCCTCGTGAAGGGTGACCTCACCGCCCGCGGCATCAAGGAGGAATACGACGCGTTCCTCGCGGCGTACGGCAGTGCGTTCGGTGACCGGATGCATCACGTGCGCGGCAACCACGACGCGTACGAAGGCGAGGCGTTTGCGTCCGACGCGCCGTTCACGGTGGATCTGCCGGGCGTGCGGCTCGCGGTGCTCGACACCGTGATCCCGATGCACCACACGGGCCAGATCACGGGGGCCCAGCTCGACTGGCTCGACGCCATCGCGGCCGAGAGCGATCGGTCGGTGCTCGTGTTCGGACACCACCACGTGTGGAGCCCGCACTCACGTTCCCGCGAGGCCGGCTACTTCGGCATCAACCCCGACGATTCGGAGCGCCTGGTCGACGTGGTGGCTCGGCGCCCGACGATCCTCGGCTACTTCGCCGGCCACACGCATCGGAACCGTGTCCGGCGGTTCGACGTGACCGGCGCCGTCCCGTGGGTCGAGGTTGCGTGCGTGAAGGACTTCCCCGGCAGCTGGGCGGAGTACCGCGTGTTCGAGGGCGGCATCCTCCAGATCCACCGGCGGATCGAGACGCCGGACGCGTTGGCGTGGACCGAGAAGACGCGTGGCATGTTCGGCGGTCTGTATCCGGAGTACGCCTTCGGCGAGCTCGACGACCGCTGCTTCGAGATCACCACGCGATAGAAGTCGGACGGAGGCGAAGCGTCAATCGGCGGTCGCGACCTCGATGCGGTCCTGGTGCCACTCGCGGGCCGCTTCGAGCGCACGCGCGGCACGGTCGAAGAGCTCCCAGGCGTCGAAGGCGTGGGCGGGGTAGCAGGCGATGCCGGCCCACAGCGTCTGACCGGGCTGCGCGATCGCCAGCGCGCGACGAACCCGTTCGACGGTCCACACCGCGCCGTTCTCCGGCGTGTCCTCGAGGATGAGCGCGAACCGGCCGTCGTCGAGCCGGCAGGCGGTGTCGGCGTCACGCAACGTGGCGCGAACGCCCTCGGCGACGAGATCGGGTGCGACGGGCAGTGGTGATCCCTCGCGCACGCCCTGCGACACCTGCACGAGCACGACGGCCACCGGCCGGAGGTGACGTCGCGCCGCGGACACGCGGGTGTCGAGCGTGACGCGGAAGAACTGCTCGTTGAACAGGCCCGTCGCGCCGTCGGTGAGGTTGCTGGACAGGTCGCCGTCGAGCTCCTCGACCTCCGCGAGATCGGCCTCGGACGGGTGGATGTCGGCGGCGGCGAGGGTGGCCGCCGCGGACTCGTGCTCGAGCTCGTCCACCCGGGCCTGAAGCGAGTGTTCCCGATTCGTCGCCGCCGTCAGGTGGGTCCGCTCGCGCCAGACGAGCACCGCCAAGGCGATCGTCGCCGCGCCGAGTACGAGCAGGATCACAACCAAGGGTCGCTCACTGCTCAACTATCGACGGGCCGGGGTCCCGATTCAAGCGTCGCGGCGCTCCTGGGCGAGATCGGCGATGTCCGCCATGATCCGTCCGAGCTCGAAATCCTTCGGCGTGTACACGGCGGCGACGCCCTTGGCCAGCAACGCAGCCCGATCACCCTCCGGGATGATGCCTCCGACGACCACTGGGGCATCGACGCCCTCGTCGCGCAGCAACTGCACGATCCGGGGTACCAGCTCGAGGTGCGATCCGGACAAGATCGACAAGCCGACGACATCGACGTCTTCGTCGCGCGCCGTGACCGCGATCTGCTCGGGCGTGAGGCGGATGCCCTGGTACACGACCTCCATACCGGCGTCGCGTGCCGCGACGGCGATCTGCTCGGCGCCGTTCGAATGGCCGTCGAGACCGGGCTTCGCGACGAGAAGCCGCGGCGGGCCGCCGTTCATCGCCTTCGTGCGTTCCGCGACGGCTCGGAGATCGCCCGTGGTGCCGCCGTGTCCGGCAGCAGCACCCACGCCGGTTGGGGCGCGGTACTCGCCGAACGCGTCGCGCAGCACGCCGGCCCATTCGCCGGTGGTGCCGCCGGCCTTCGCCAGCGCGATCGTCGCCGGCATGATGTTCTCGGTCGACCCGGCCACGCGGCGCAACTCGTCGAGCGCTTCCTTCACCGCATGCGCATCGCGGTTCGAACGCCACGCCTGCACGTCGGCGATGAGATGGTCCTGCACGCCCGGGTCGACGGTGAGGATGAGCTCTTCGTCCTCGAGCGGCGACGGTGCGGTCTCGGTGAACGAGTTGACACCGACGATCGTGAGCTCTCCGTTCTCGATGCGACGGATGCGCTCCGTGAGGCTGCGCACGAGCCGACCCTTCAACTCGTCGATGGCCTCGAACGCGCCACCGAGCGCGAGCACGTCGTCGAGCTCGGCCGTGGATGCGTCGATGAGCTCCACAGTCTTCGCCTCGACGACCTTCGAGCCGTCGAAGAGATCGTCGTACTCGAGCAGATCGGTTTCGTAGGCCAGCACCTGCTGGATGCGCAAGGACCACTGTTGATCCCAGGGCCGTGGCAGGCCGAGGGCCTCGTTCCAGGCCGGCAGCTGGATCGATCGGGCCCGCGCGTTCTTCGACAGCGTGACGCCCAGGGCCTCGAGCACGATGCGTTGGACGTTGTTCTCGGGCTGGGCCTCGGTCAGTCCCAGGCTGTTGACCTGTACGCCGTAGCGGAACCGAAGGGCCTTGTCGTCGGTGACGCCGTAGCGCTCGCGCCCGATGCGCTCCCACATCTCCGTGAACGCGCGCATCTTGCACGTCTCCTCGATGAAGCGAATACCCGCGTTCACGAAGAAGCTGATCGACGCGAAGACCGCGGTGAAGCGATCGTCGTCGACCTGACCCGACTCCCGCACTGCGTCGAGTACGCCGATGGCGGTCGCCAGCGCGTACGCGATCTCCTGCACGGGGGTCGCGCCGGCCTCCTGCAGGTGGTAGCTGCACACGTTGATCGGGTTCCACAGCGGGATGTGACGAGCGCAGTACGCCACCATGTCGACGATGAGCCGCCGGCTCGGCTGGGGCGGAAAGATGTACGTGCCGCGCGACAGGTACTCCTTCACGATGTCGTTCTGCGTCGTGCCGCGCAGCCGATCCGATGCGACGCCTTGCTGGTCCGCATTGGCGATGTACAGGCCGAGCAACCAAGCCGCGGTCGCGTTGATGGTCATCGACGTGTTCATCTCGCCCGGTGGGATGCCGTCGAGCAGTTGCTGCATGTGACCGAGGTGGGCGACGGGTACGCCGACCTTGCCCACCTCGCCCCGGGCCCTCGGATCGTCGGGGTCGTACCCCGTCTGTGTAGGGAGGTCGAACGCGATCGACAGGCCGGTCTGCCCCTTCGCGAGGTTCGTTCGGTACAAACGATTCGACGCCTCGGCCGTGGAATGGCCCGAGTACGTGCGCATCAACCAGGGGCGGTCCGGCTCGGCCATCGCTCCATTCTCCCGTCAGGCGAACACCGGCGGCAACGCCAGCGACAAGGACGTTGTCAACCGGCGTAGGTACTCGTCACGCGCGATCTCGATCGCACCGAGGCTGGCGAGGTGCGAGGTCTGCCACTGCACGTCGAGCAGCCGGCCCGCACCGGAGACCCCGTCGCCGCGCAGGAAGTCGACGAGCGCGACCAACGCGGCCTTCGATGCGTCGGTGACGCGGTGGAACATCGACTCCCCGGCGAACAGCCCGCCCACCGCGATGCCGTACAGCCCGCCGGCGAGCGCACCCGTCTCGATCGACCACGCCTCGATGCTGTGAGCCCACCCCAGCTCGTGGAGCCGCAGGTACGCGCGGCGGATGTCGTCTGTGATCCATCGCCCTGTGCGCGTGGGGTCGGCGCACCCGTCCACCACCGCGTCGAATGCCGTGTCGATGCGGATGTCGAAGCGCCGGATCGACTTGCGGAGCGAACGGCTCACGTACAGGCCGTCGAGTGGGATCACCGCGCGCGGGTCCGGCGACCACCAGGCCGTGACGCCCTCACGCTGGAGCGGCATCGGGAAGATGCCGCTGCGGTACGCGAGCAACACCGTTCCCGGCTCGAGGTCCGCACCGGCGCCGACGATGCCGTGCTCGTCGGCGTCCGTCGCCGCCGGGAACCAGAACTGAGACGGGGGCGGCTCTGTCGGAGGCGTCTTACTTCCGGTAGTCGTGGAAGCCCTGGCCGGACTTCCGGCCGAGATGGCCAGCCGCAACCAGGCGGCGCAGCGTCGGCACCGCCGCGTAGTTCGGATCGCGGAACTCGTCGTAGAGCGCATCGAGGATCGCCAGCGACGTATCGAGGCCGACGAGGTCGAGCAGTGCGAGCGGGCCCATGGGGAAGTTGCACCCGCCCTTCATCGCCGAGTCGATGTCGTCGCGGCTCGCCGTGCCGGTCTCGAGCATCCGTACCGCGTTGTTGAGGTACGGAAACAGCAACGCGTTCACGATGAAGCCGGCGCGGTCCTTGACCTCGACGGGGTCCTTTCCGCAGGCCTCGGCAAACGAACGCGCCGCAGCGATCGTGGCGTCGCTCGCGGTGAGCGGCCGGACAATCTCGACGAGCGTCATCATCGGCGCGGGGTTGAAGAAGTGGATGCCGCACACGCGCTCGGGGCGCTCGGTCTCCACGGCGAGCTCGACGACCGGAAGGGTCGACGTGTTGGTCGCGAGGATCGCGTCGTCCTTCACGGCAAGGTCGAGCTGGCGGAACAGCTGCTTCTTCACGTCGAGGTCTTCCACCACCGACTCGATGACGAGGTCGCAGTCGGCGAGCGCGTGCAGGTCGTGCGTGCCGGTGACCCGTGAGAGGACCTGATCGCGTTCCGACGACTCGAGCCGGCCCTTGTCGACCTGCTTGTCGAGCGACTTCGTGAGCGCGGCGACCATCGCATCCGCGGTCTCCTGCTTGCGCGAACGCAGGAACACCTCGACGCCGGCCTTGGCCGCCACCTCGGCGATGCCCGAGCCCATGATTCCCGATCCGACGATCCCCAGACGCTTGATCATGCGGCGAAGTTACCGGCCGGTAGGAATCGCGGTCCAAAGCCGGCGACCGACGCGGCTCCACGCAGCAGTAGGGTCCGCCCTTCGATGAACACCGTGCTCCCGACCCCTCGACGCGCGCTCATCGAGCTCGACGCCCGGCGCCGTCGCCTGCTCGCGGACGCCGGCGGGCGCGTGCTCGACGTAGGGGAACGCGGCGTGCGGGCGCTCGACACACTCGCGGCCGGCGGCGAGCAGTTCGACACGATCGTGTCCGTCGGGATGATCTCGACGGCGCCCGACGCCGGCGCGGCGTGCCGCCAGCTGGCGAGCCTCCTGGCGCCGTCGGGACGGCTGCTCTTCCTCGAGCCCACGACGCGCGCGGGTGCGGTCGGGCTCGTGCAGCACGCGTTCGGGCCGTGGATCCGGCGAACCACTGGACGCCGTCCGGACCTCGACATCCCCGCGCTGTTGCGGGCCGCGGGGCTAGTCATGAGCGACTGCGACCGCTTCGAGGCGCGTGCGCTGTGGCCGTACCGGTCCTTCGTCGAAGGTGTGGCGCGCCCTCGCGTCGTCTCGGAGGACGCATCGTGAGCGGGCCACTTGCACTCGTTGGCGGCGGCGAGTGGAGCGAAGGCTGCACGTTCGACCGTGAGCTGGTCGATGCCGTCGGCGCGCAAGAGGTGCTGGTGCTGCCCACCGCGTCCGCCTACGAGCATCCGGATCGACTCGTCGCCACGGCGACGGCGTGGTTCAGGGCGCTCGGTGTCGCGACGCGGGGCTTGATGGTGCTCAGCCGTCTTGACGCGCTCGACCCGGCGAACGTCGACGCGGTCCGTGCCGCGCGCCTCGTGTACCTCGCCGGAACGTCGCCGATGCACCTGCGGTCAGTGCTGAAGGACTCTCTGCTCTGGGACGCGTTGTTGGAGGCATGGAACGGTGGCGCCGCCCTTGCCGGATCGTCCGCGGGCGCGATGGTGTTGTGCGATCCGATGGTCGACCAGCGCGGCGGTGCGTTCACGTTGGGCCTCGGTCTGCTCTCGGGTGTCGCGGTAGTTCCGCATCACGACAGCTGGTCGGAGGAGAAGGCGCATCGCACGCGCCAACTCGCACCGAAGGGTCTCGTGGTGGCCGGCGTCGACGAGCGCACGGCGCTCGTCCGCGACGGGACTGGCGCGTGGGCGGCGCGTGGCGCCGGCGAGGTGTCGGTGTGGCGCGACGGCGAGACGCTCGGCCTCGAGGCGCTCCCGTAGTCACGGGGATCGTGGCCTGATCGGGCCATGAACCGATGCCCCGGTCGGGCTATGGACCGATTTGGGCAGGCTTGTCACCATCACACTGATGTTCCTCACCGCGGTCCTCGTCGTGCTCGGGGGGGTCCTCGTCGCGGGAACCGCCATCACACTCACCCGGCGCAGCCAGCGGTCGGGCGGTCTCACGGTGGACGAGATCGACCGGTTACGCCGCGCGGAGCTGGCGCTCGCCGGTGCGTCGAGCACCGAGGCCGCCGCGAGGGAGCTCGGGAAGCACGCGATGGTTTTGCTCGACGCGCCGGCGGCCGTCGTGCTCATCGAGGGGGTGGGCGACACCGTGCGCATGGAGGCCGGCGACACGACGGGCCACTCGATCTACGACCCGGGCTCGCGCATGCGGTTGCTCGCGAGCGACGGCGTGCCGTGCGGATCGATCGCAGTCGCGGCGCGTCCCGACCGGCTGTACACCGAGCGCGAGGAACGGATCCTCGACGCGCTCGGCGATCGCGTGTCGTCCACACTGCACCGGCTCGCGCTGTTCGAAGCCGTGCAGGCCGAGCAGCGCACGCTGGCCGACGTGTTGGGCTCGTCGTCCGACGGCATCTTCTCGGTCGGCCCGGATCTCCGCGTGCGTTCCTGGAACCCGGCGATGGCGCGTCTCACCGGGACGGCCGAGGTGGTCGCCGTGGGACAGCAGTGCTGCAGCGTGTTCCGCCCGTCCGACGAGAGCGGTGCGCCGTTGCACGGCGCGGCGTGTCCTGCTCGCACCGGTGACGACGTCGAGGTGCTCACACAGATCGAGGTGGTCGAGGGCCGTTCGATCTGGCTCAACTGCGCGTTCTCACGCATGTCCGACGGCGGCTGCGTCGTCGTCGCGCGCGATGTGACGACGCGCAAG
>DASZHU010000130.1:0-6901 GCA_035937605.1 Acidimicrobiales bacterium
GCGCCGCTGCCGATCACCACGACGCGCTTGCCCGCGTAGTCGAGGTCGTCGGGCCACGCCTGGGGATGCACGATCGTGCCCGCGAACTTCTCGCGACCGGAAAACTCGGGTTCGTAGCCGTGGTCGTAGCGGTAGTAGCCGCTGCAGGAGAAGACGAAGCCACACGTGAGTTCGATGGCCTCGCCGGTGTCGGTGCGCTCCGCGGTGATGTGCCAGCGCGCGTCCGCGGTCGACCACTCAGCGCGAACGATGCGATGGTTGAACCGGATGTGCCGGTCGACACCCGACTCGGTGGCGGTGTCCTTGATGTACTGCAGGATCGACGGACCATCTGCGATCGACTTCTCCCCGTCCCACGGGCGGAACGAGTAGCCGAGCGTGAACATGTCGGAGTCGGAGCGGATCCCCGGGTAGCGGAAGAGGTCCCACGTGCCGCCGATCGCGTCGCGCGCTTCGAAGACCGCGTACGACGCCCACGAACACTTCGTCTGCAGGTAGTGGCCGGCGCCGATACCCGACAGCCCGGCGCCGACGACCAGCACGTCGAGATGCTCCATCGTCGTGGCGGTCACGCAGCCGGGCTGCCGACGAGCTTGTCGTTCAACGTGCCGCGGTCGCCGAACAGCTCGGCTCGCCACTGCTCGACCAGTTGGGTCGTGTCACGGTCGTCCGGATGGAAGTCGGCGCGGTTGTAGTCCTTGAGCTGGTCCCACACCCTGCGACTCACGACCGGGGACTTGCGGAAGCGCTTCCAGCTCTTGCGGAAGTTGCCGCGTTTGTACGTGGCGCGGTCGAGGACCAACGAAGCCGAGACCTGGAAGAACATGCCGATCACGAAGCCGTAGCGCAGGGCGGTCATCGTCCACACGCGCATGCGCTCGGTACCGCCAACGGCCTTGTACACGTCGAACGCGACGGCCTTGTGCTCGGACTCCTCGAGCGCGTGCCACACGAAGAGATCGCGCACGGCCTCGTGCCCGAACTGCTCTCGTGTCTCCTCGTCGGTGAGAACGAGCTCGGCGAGCGTCGCGGTGAAGTGCTCGAGGGCCGCGGTTGCGGCGAGGTTGGCCTTTGCCGGCGCGATCCGCTCACGTAGCTCGAGGCCCCACTTCGTGAAGCGCTCCACCTGCTTCGTCGGGTAGCCGAGCTCCGCGAGCCGGTCGTTGAAGGCGCGGTGCTCGCGCCCGTGCATCGCCTCCTGGCCGATGAAGCCCGCGACCTGGCGCTTCAGCGCTGGGTCGTCGATCTGATCCCGGAAGTGCCGTACCGAACGGACGAAGAAGTCCTCACCGTCGGGGAAGACCGCCGACAAGCCCGCCGCGACGTGGCTCGAGATGAGATCGCCGTTGCCTCCGAAATGCTTCGGAATGGCCTGCAACGACTCCTCGAAGGAGATCCGGCGGGTGGGCACCTTGCGATCGGGGTTGCTCGTCTGCGCCATAGTGTTACCGACGGTAGCACGATCTGAGTGATTTGCTCAAGTGCTCATTTCTGTTACGCTCGTCACGTGGCGAAGGCGGCCGAGACCTTGCAGACGAAGGGCGTGCAGACGAAGGGCGCGCAGACGCGCCAGGCGATCCTCGACGCCGCCATCATCCGGTTCGGCCGGGAGGGTTTCCGCGCCAGCTCGGTCGCCGACATCGCCCGTGACGCCGGCGTCGGCGGGACGGTCTCCTACGCCTACTTCGCGGACAAGGAAGCCCTCTTCCTCGCGGCGCTCGACGAGGATGCCGCGGCCGTGATCCACGAGGGCTTGTCCAAGATCTTCGACAGCCCCGACCTTCCCGACTGGCGCCAGACGCTGCTGTTCACCCTCGTCGGTGCCGTCGAGCGTCACCCGCTCGCGCGGCGACTGCTGGCCGGGCTCGAACCGGATGTGACCGACCGCGTGCTCGAGATCCCCGCGCTCACCGAACTCCGCAAGGCGTGCGCGGAACGGCTCCGCGCCGAGCAGCTGGCCGGCACCGTCCGCCACGACATCGACCCCATCGCGATCGGCAGCGGCATCGTGGCGATCATGCTGTCGCTGCTGATGTCGGTCGTGCAGCTCGGAGTGGAAGCTGCCGGTCCCTACAGCGAGGACGTGGCGGCGGTGTTCGAGGCCGCGCTCGATCGGACACCACCTTCTCGCACGTAGTAGGCAGAGCCCATGGGATGGGACTTTTCCACTGAGCCGGAGTTCCAGAAGAAGCTCGACTGGGTCGACGAATTCTGCCGGGAAGAGATCGAGCCGCTCGACATGGTCTTCCCCTTCGCGGTGCGCTCGCGCGACCCGCGGATCAAGGCGCTCGTCAAGCCGTTGCAGGACGAGATCAAGGCGCAGGGGCTCTGGGCGATCTTCCTCGACGAGGACCTCGGAGGACCGGGCTACGGCCAGCTCAAGCTCGGCCTGCTGAACGAGATCCTGGGCCGCTACGGCTCGGCGCCGCAGATGTTCGGCTCAGCTGCGCCCGACACCGGGAACATGGAGATGCTCGCGGCGTACGGCACCGATGAGCAGAAGAAGCGTTGGCTCGAGCCGATGCTCAACCAGGAGCTGTGGTCGGCGTACTCGATGACCGAGCCGCAGGGCGGGTCAGACCCGAACCTGTTCCGCACCCATGCGGTGCGCGACGGCGACGAGTGGGTCATCAACGGTGAGAAGTGGTTCACGAGCGCGGGTCGAGCGGCGGACATCCTGTTCGTGATGTGCACGAACGGCATGTTCGTGGTGCCCCGCGAGACACCCGGTGTCGACATCCAGCCCGAGCCCCGAACGCACAACCACATCATCTACCGCGATGTGCGCATCCCGCTGGACCACCTGCTCGGCCCCGAAGACGGCGCCAAGGTGCTCGCGCAACGCCGGCTCGGCGGTGGTCGCATCCATCACGCGATGCGCACGATCGCACAGTGCAAGCTTGCCTTCGACATGATGTGCGAGCGAGCGCTCAGCCGCGAGTCGCACGGAAAGATCATCGCCGATCACCAGATGGTGCAGGAGAAGATCGCCGACTCCTACGCGTCGATCCGGATGCTGCGGCTGTTCGTGTTGGAGACCGCGTGGAAGATCGACAACTCGAGCACCCAGGAGACGCGCACCGACATCGCTGCGGTGAAGTACACGATGGCGAAGGTGCTGCGCGAGGTTTCGTTCAACGCGCTGCACATCCTGGGCTCGCTGGGCACGACGAACCTGACGCCGCTACAAGCCATGTACGCCGCAGCACCGACGATGGGCATCGCCGACGGTGTCGACGAGGTGCACAAGGCGACCGTGGCCCGCAACGTGCTGAAGAGCTACCGACCCCACGAGGGCTACTGGCCGACCGAGTACTACCCGGCCAAGCGCGAGAAGGCGCGGCAGAAGTTCGAGCCGCTGTTCCAGAAGGACCCCGAGATGCGCACGCTCGCGGACGGCTACGCCAAGTACATGGCGGCCCGTAGCGGTCACTAGTCCAGGCTGAGGATCGTCCGGATCGCGCGGACCGCGCGTTCGGTCGGGTTCGCGGACTGGTCGTCATTCGCGGCTGCCGCATGCGCCGCGTCGTACCCCGCCCGGTCCTCGTCGTCCGCGAGCTCGAAGCGCCAGCGGCCCGCCCGAAGCGCGATCGCGACCTGCACCACGCCGTCGGGCTCGACGCCGGTCGCTGCGAAGACGCGGCAGTCGTAGGTTCGGCAGGTTCTCGGCCGGTGCTCGTAGATCGAGCAGGCGCCGTCGACGAGCATCGGGCAGTGGCCGCGGTCGTCATAGCCGAGCAGCACGTGTCCGATGGGCATCTGCGGCGCGGGAAACAGCAGGCCCGGCGGGATGTGCGCCAGCGTGTCGGTCTCGTCGGGCTCGATGTGCACGAACTGTGACGAGGTGCAACACGCCGTGCAGTGGCCGCACGGCACGGCGGAATCCTGTTCGGCCCGGAGCGCTCGCTCCATGCCGTCCAGCCAGTCGCGGAAACGGCCCGCGGGGAGCGGCTCGTCCTCCGTCACGTCATGAGGCTACGGCGATCCCGGCGGCGCACGCGTTGGCCGAGAGGCACGCGCGCGCTGCAGCGGGCTCTTCTGCTTCATCGGCGCCGTGCCGGCCACCGGCTGGCTCGGCAACAGCATCAAGGTCGACCGCGCCGGTTTTCTGCTGACCGACCGCGCCCCCCGGATGACGTCACAGCTCGATCGAGTTCGCCGGGCGCGCTCCCCTGCCGTTCGAGACGTCGGTCCCGGGCGTGTTCGCGGCGGGCGACGTGAGGCTCGGATCGATGAAACGGGTCGCGGCCGCGGTGGGTGAGAGATCGGGCGCCGTACGCTCGGTGCACGACTACCTGGCCAGCCACACCTGATCTGTGGCGCGGCCGCGACCCCATCTACAGAGGAGCGATCGATGGACGACGTCGACATCGTGCACCGCATCAGCCAGTTGGCTGACGAGGAACACCAGCTCGAGCGCACCCACGCCGGCGAACCGCTGTCGGAAGAGGATCTGGCGCGGGTCAAGGCGATCGAGGTCGCCCTCGATCAATGCTGGGACCTGCTGCGCCAGCGGCGGGCACGACGCAACGCGGGCACGGACCCGAGTGACGCCGCCGCGCGTCCCGAGAACGTCGTCGAGGGCTACCAACAGTGAGTCCGGCCGTCGAGTGCGGTCACCTCGATTCGGTCGCCGATGTGGCGCCGTCCAGCGACGGTTGCGAGGACTGCCTGCGCATGGGAGGCCGGTGGGTGCACCTGCGGATGTGCATGACATGCGGCCACGTGGGGTGCTGTGACAACTCACCCAACCGTCATGCCACCGCGCATTGGCACGCGCACGCCGATCATCCATTGATCCGTTCGTACGAGCCCGGCGAGGACTGGTGGTGGTGCTACGCGGACGACTTGTTCTTCGAGCTCGAAGGCGCGCCGCCCGCACCGTCGCATCCCTGACCGATGTCACCACCGTGGCGCACCGGCGGACGTCAGACCGTCAACACCGCAACGTCGACCGGCTCGTCGCGGCCGCGCACCTCGACTCGGGCCGATCGTGCCCCCGGACGGTCGGCCGCGACGAGCTCGTACAGCTCCGACGCGAGCACCACCTCGCCCGGCGAGGCAAACGACTGGAGACGGGCCCCGGTGTTGACGGCGTCGCCGAGCGCGGTGAAGTCCATGACCGTGCCCGAGCCGACGTTGCCCACGAACGCGACGCCGGCGTTGACCGCGACACCGACAGGGAGATCGTCGACGGACTCGGCCAGCTCGAGCGCAGCGAGCTCGGCCTTGCGGCGATAGTCGCCGCCGGCGAGCCCGCAAATGAACAGCGCCATCACCTCGTCGCCGATGAGCTTGTCGACGAGGGCATCGTGATGGATCAACACCCTCGTCGCGGTGGCATAGAAGCGATTCAGGCGCTCCGCGAACTCGGTGGCCGTCGAACGCTCGCCGATCGCCGTCGAACCGCGAACGTCCGCGAAGACGACGCCGATGTCGATTTCGATGCCGCCCTCGGGCAGGTGGTCGAAGCAGTACTGGCAGAGGTTCGGGTTCTTGCGGGACGGTTTGCGGCCCATCCAACCCACCACCTTGCCGCCGACGCCGGCGAACGGGTTCTGGCACAACTTGCAGCGCGGGTCGTGTGGCAACCGGCGAAAGACGCGCTGCACCTTCTTCAGGGGCTCGTAACCGTCGACCAGGAGCGACTGCCAGTCGAGCGGCTTGACCATCCGCACATCATTGCCCCACCATCCGACCCGGGCCCGTTCAGTCGGCGAACACGTCACGACTGTGTTGCAGGAAGAACGTGTGATCGTGACCTTTGTTCGGATCCTCGGCGTTGTACTTGGCCGACGTAGGAGACCCGTCGGGTAGGTGCTCCTCCGAGTAGATCGCGCCAACAGGACACACATCGGGCTGGTAGCAGGCGGTGCACGACGTGCACTCGTCGAGGTTCACGTACAGAACCGAGTCACCGAAGACGGCAATCGCGTCGGGGTTGGCCGCATGCGTGGTCTCGATGACGCCGCTACCGGCCTGCTCCTCCGAGAACAGGATCCCTTTTGCGGGGTCGTATTCGTAGATGCACTGCACCGGACACACATCGACGCACGCACGGTCCTTCACGTCGATGCAGGCTTCGGTGATGATCGCCAGTCCGGCCACGACGTTCTCCTCACGTGTCGAGATTCGGGAGAAGCGGCCGGGGTCCGGGGCAGCTGCCCGGATGCATCGTACGGCGACGCCTCGAACCCGTCGCCCGATCAGGTGACGGTGCGAACAAACGGAGAACCCGAGCGTGATGAGGCCCGTCGCTCCTGGTATTCTCGTCGGTGACGCGGACGCCGTACCCATGCCGCGTCGGTCGGCCCGCCTGAACACGACGGCACCCGCCGGGAGCGTTGCTCCAGACCCTGGTAGCGCGACAACGATCTGCGCAGAGCCAGGAGTCGGGATGTCGCAAACCCATGCGGTCGGCCGAGGTGAGGCGACTGGTCGCGCGCCACGAGACGTCGACGGCCTCGCTCGATGGGAGTATCTGATCGTGGGGTTGCCCGCGTTTCCCCCCGCGACGCACGCGCCGGGAGCCTCGGATGCGGTCCGTCAGCTCAACGACCAAGGCGACCGAGGCTGGGAAGCCGTGACGATGACGGCGCTCGAGGACGGGACGATGGCCGTGCTGTTGAAGCGGCGGAGAGCACCATCGTGACCTCGTCGAACGGCACCGTGGCGGCGACCGTCGAACGCGTTCACGCCTCGCACATCGATGATCTTCCGATCGCCGTGCTCCGCTTCGAGACCGGGGAGCTCGTCAGCGCCAATCGTCGGTGGAGTGCGCTGACGGGACTCGACCCTGACGCATCGCGCGGTTCGGGGTGGCTGGCGGCCGTGCACAGCGACGACTGGGCGACGGCCCGACAGTTCACGGAGACCGCCTCTCGCACCGACACGATCGCCG
>DASZHU010000131.1:0-20588 GCA_035937605.1 Acidimicrobiales bacterium
TGCGACGCGCAACGGCGTTGGCGAACTTGACGCCATGGTCGAGCCGGCAGACGTGGAGGCACAGATCGATGCCCGCCGCCGTACCCGCCGACGTGAGGATCTGACCTTCGTCGACATAGAGCACATCGGGATCGACGTCGACCTCGGGGAAGACGTGGGCCAGCTCGTCGGCGTGCATCCAATGCGTCGTGGCGCGGCGACCATCGAGCAGACCGGCGTGTCCCAGTGCGAACGCGCCCGTGCACACGCTCATCATCCGAGCACCTCGCCGGTGAGCACGCCGTAGCGCGACCAACATCGGCTCCGGTGGTCGGGTGGTCGGCCCGCTCCACGCCGGCACGATGATCGTGTCCGCCCGGTCGAGGGCGGCGAGCGAACGAACCCCGTCCAGCGCGAACGACTGGTTCGTGCGCACACGCGGACCGTCCGGTGATACGACGACGACCTCGTACGGCCAGGGGTCCATGATCTCGGGCCGCTTCAATCCGAACACTTCGCACACGACCGCGAGCTCGAACGGCGCGACGCCATGGGTCACGAGCGCCGCGACGACGTGTGGCGATCTCACGCGCCGACGCCCGTGGGTCGTTATTCGCTTGTCGGCCATACGTGCAGTGTGGCAGAAATCATGTGTTCATGTACATACCTGCCACTGGTGGCGGGCGGTCACGAGGAAGAGGATGGCTCCATGTTCACGGTTCACTGTCCCGCACACGGCCACGAGGTGCTCCTGGGTGAGCGGCGTATCCGGCAGCTGCACAACACCGCCGACGGCATCGAGGTCCGGTGGGTCTGCTACTGCGGCCACCACGGCTCGTTCCTCACCGGTCGCCGTCGCGACCCGATGATCCCCGTCGCGTGATCCGCCTCGGCCCTGCTACTCGTCGACGCCGACCGGGCGGTTGTCAATGATCTGGTCGAGGTACTCCGACAGGCCGTAGCCGACGCGACCGTCGTCGAGCCTCCACTCGGTCATGCCCTCGCTGATGCGGGTCACGAGCTGCTCGCCGTCAGGTGTCGTCCGGCGGTTGCGCAGAGGGATCAGGGAGCGCACCGAGCCCGTGACCGACCACGACTTGTCCCTCGAGCGCAACGTGGCCGTGATGTCCTGGTGGTACGTGTCGTCGCCGACCCAGTCGGTCGAGATCTCGAAGTCGTTGCACAGGTGCAGCTGTCCGTCTTCCCACACGAACCCTCCTCGCGTACCAGGTCCGTCCTTGCGGGCGATCCGGCTACCCATGAAGCCGAAGTCCTCACCGAAGTTCGCGGTGAGCCAGCGGTAGTACCAAGGGGCTTGCCAGTAGCGCGGTCCCCACGAGTGGTCGCGAAGCCCGTAGCCGTCGATCTCCCACTCGTGGTCGCCCACGCGGATGGTGCCGCGGCCACCGATGAGCTGCTCGTAGTGTCCCTTCGCGAACTCCTCACCAGGCTTCTCGTGGGGCTCTTCGGGTTCGCCGCCGAACATCGCCGACAGGCCGCGGTAGGTCAAGTGCACCGCGCACTCTTCATACGGGTTGTTCGTGAACGCGGCGCGCGGGTCGGCCATGTCGAGCGGGTTGTCGAGCATGACGAGCTTGCCCTCGTAGTCGACCTTCAGGTCCTCGAACGGTGTCACGACTTCGAAGCGCATCCCGGCGGCGTCGAACGCGTCGTTGTGGTGCACATCCGGTCGCTTGAACATGAAGCCGACTCGACCGTCCGGAAGGTAGATGCAACAGGTCATCTCGCCGGTGCCCTCATTGGCGCGGTTGCCGAGCCGGAAGAACCCGCCAACCTCGCACTTCGGGTCGTACACGTTGAAGTACATCGACTCGTTGAAGTTCGGCTCGGGGCCGAGCTCGTGCATGTACTCGTCGTGCGGCTCCAGTCGTACACCCATGCCGCGGACGCTAGGCGAGAGCGAGTGCCGCGCGCAGGTGCGCCGCGAGGTCGCTGACCGAAGAGTGGGAGTTGAGCCCGCTGCTCGACGGCATGACGTACACCGGTCGGCCGCCGATCGTTCGTGTTTGCGGGCCGGCGACGGCTCGGCGATCCACGGCCGCGCGCCAGCCCGCCAAGCCGACGAAGGCCACCACCCGCGGTTGCAACCAGGTCGTGAGCCGCTCGAGGCGCGCCAAGCCGGTTGCGTACTCGTCGCGGGTGAGCTCCGACGCCGCGACCGTCGCCCGCTTGACGATGTCGGTGAAGCCGACGCGGTGGTGGCGCAGCGCGTGCCATGGATCGCGGTCGCGGGTTACGAGACCCGACGCCAGCGCGGCGGGCCAGAACCGGTTGCCGGGACGGGCGAAGCCGACGCCGGCGTCGGCCGCGTACAGGCTGGGGTTCAGGCCACACACCAGGATGCGCAGCTGGTCGCGCACGAGATCGGGCAGCGTTCGTGCCCGGACGAGCTCGAGGTGCACCTCTTCCTCGTTCGCGTTGTTCGTACGCGCGTCGTCGTGTCGGAGGTCGAAGCCCGCGCCGATTATGACATCGAAGAGCTTGTCGAGCTCCCATCGCGAGAAGTATCGACCGGCGAAGTCGCCCCCATCGAGGAGATCGCGCCCCTCCTCACCGCCGAGGAAGAACGCGATGGTCGCGTGCGCGCCAAGGCGCAGCGACCGGTGGAGATCCGCGAGTGCGAGCGGCACCG
The DNA here is from genome assembly GCA_035937605.1 of Acidimicrobiales bacterium. GTDB lineage: Bacteria > Actinomycetota > Acidimicrobiia > Acidimicrobiales > JACDCH01 > DASUCS01. Next base: position 2,633 of record DASZHU010000131.1, read on the forward strand.
ACGCTCGACGTAGGTGCACGTAGCTGTTGCGCGCCCACGCGGAACCGAGCGCCCCGGACCGGAAGGGCAGGGACTCGAGGTCGCCTTGCACGCGCCACGCGTCCGGTGCGCGGTCCGGAACCAGCTCGAGCATCGCCATCGCGACATCGAAGGCAATCGCCGGGCGCGCCAACGCACCGGTGTGCCAGCCGGGACCGCAGCCGAGGTCGATGCTCGGTGGCCGACCCCGCTTGCCGAGCGATTCGACCGCGTCGAGATGGAGCGGCTTGCGTTTGCGCACCCAGTCCGCGGCGTGCGATTCGTAGACGTCACGGGTCATGCGGTCGGCCATCACCAGCCCCCGCCGCCCCCGCCGCCGGCTGCGACGAGCGCGGCGACGCGACGGATCAACCGAGCGCCTCGTGGATGCGCGCCTGCAACCGGCGCATGCCGGCCAGCCAGCGATCCGGGTCCTCGGCCTTGCGGCGCACGTACTCGGACACCTCGGGGTGCGGGAGGATGAGGAAGCGCTCGTCGCGCAGCCCCGCGACGACGGCCTCCGCGAGCTCCTCCGGTTCGATCGCTCCCTGCGCGAGCACGACTTCGGTTGACGGGTCGCCCGGCGCCCCCATCAGCATGTTCGTCTTCACGCCTTGCGGGCACAGGCACGACACCTTGATGCCGCGGTCGCCGTAGGTGATCGAGAGCCACTCGGCCAGGCCAACGGCCGCGTGCTTGGTCGCGGTGTAGGGCGCGTTGCCGATGTTCGTCAACAGTCCGGCCGCCGACGCCGTGTTGAGGAGGTAGCCGTCACCACAGGCGAGCATCGATGGCAGCACGGCACGCGCCGCGTAGACGTGCGCGAGCACGTTGATCGCCCAGATGTCGTGCCACACGTCGTCCGGCGCCTCGACGCCGCCACCACCACCAATGCCGGCGTTCGAGCAGAAGAGGTCGATCGGCCCGAACCGCGTCTCGGCGTGTTCGACCACGTTCACGATGTCAGCCTCGACCGCGACGTCGGCGGTGAGCCCGAGCGCCTGATCACCGAGCTCGTGGGCGACTGCCTGCACGGCGTCGGCATCGCGGTCGACGATCACGACGCCGTGCGCACCTTCCGAAGCGAAGCGGCGACACAGTGCGCGGCCGATGCCGTTGCCGCCGCCCGTCACCACGACGACCTTGTCCGCCAGCTCCATCGGTCGCTCCTAGTGGTCGATCGCCGCAGCGATGGTGGCTTCGGTGACCGCTCGCCGATCGGGACCCCACGGCAACGGCATGATCACCGCCTGCTCGACGCCGGCATCGAGGTACTCCTGCACGGCGTGACGCACTCCCTTCTCGTCGCTCATGATGTCGATCGCGTCGACGAACGCATCCGAGACGGCAGCAATGGCGCCCTCGCGGTCGCCGGCGGCCTGGTGCTTCCGAATGGACGCAACCTCGTGGGCGAAGCCGGCGCGCTCGAAGTTGCGCGCGTACGAGTCGACCACCGCGTACGACCACAGGTCGCGTCGGGCCGACTCGATGCCGTCCTCACGCTCGCACACCCCGACGTGCACGTACGCGTAGATCGTCGCATCGCCGCCCTCGCGCACCCGCTCGGCGGACCACGGGACGTGCGACGCAGGCAGGTAGTTGAGCAGCACACCGTCGGCGACCTCGCCCGCCATGCGCAACATCGCCGGGTTCAGGGCGCCGACGACGACCTTCGGTCGACGCTCGCCGAGGCGCACGCCCAACCGGAAGCGGCTGCACTCGTAGAAGTCGCCCTTGAAGTTGACGGTTTCGCCGGTGAGGCACTCCTTGAGCAGCGTCACATATTCGCGGGTCTGAGCCACGGGCCGGTCGCCATAGGTGGTCCCGTGCCAGCGGCCCACGACAACCGGCGACGAGATGCCGACCCCGAGAAGGATCTCGGCGTCGGGGTGGAGCGCCTGCAGGGTGGCGCCGGCCATCGCAACGACCATAGGGGTGCGGAGTTGCAGCGCGAGGACGCCCGTGCCGAGGCCCAGACCGGGGGCCGCCGCGCCCGCGGCAGCGAGCAGGCTGAACGCCTCCGGACCGGTCGTCTCCGCCGTCCAAAACGAGGAGTAGCCCAGCTCCTGGGCGCGCCGGGCGATCTCGGGAGCGGTCTGCGGGCCGAGGGTCATGATGCTGGCGAACGTCACGCCCAGGCCGCCGCGAGCCGTCGGGTCGGTCATCGCCCGAACCTAACCGGAACATCGGGCGAGACCGGAGGAGTGTCCACTTCACGGTGCGAACACATCCGTGACGCTTGCGCGACACACGTCGTGGGTATGGTGGGAGCACCACTGGCCAGCACATCGGGAACAATCGCTCAAATTGCGCCCTGGTGTGACGATGAACACGGAAGAGGAGTCCAGCTCCCCGAGTTGGAGACGACGATGACCGACACCAAAGAGCTCGATGTGATCAGCGAAGCACTAGCGATCATCGATCGCGGTCTGGGCGAAATGCTCCACCGTGAGCTCGTGTCGACCGACGAGGTTGCCGACCTCCTTCTCGACGTGCGTACGCGCTTGACGCAGGACGAGCCCGCCACCACCAACTAGTCGGCGCGAAGCAGCTCCGCGTACGACTCCTCGAGGCACGTTCGCAACAGCTCGGGGTCGTCGACCGCGGCGGTGTCGATGTTCACGCCCATGTCGAGCCATCCGCCCGACGACAGCACCGTGAGATTGAACGCGGTGCCGCCCGTGGGCCCCATCGGATAGTTGGCGAGGATCAGCGCGCCCGCGATGTAGAGGTCGAACGGCGCGCCGCGCACGTTCGAGCTCGCAAAGTCGACGGTTTCCACCTGCTGGCGGGCGATGCGCACCAACACCGATGTCGGCAGCACGTTGATCACGCCGGCGAGCGCATCGGCGAACTCGAGCGCACGCTCGCCCTTTGTTGCCGTGAGACGGTCGCGGATCACGGCGAACTGCTCGAGCGCGCTCGCGCCGGCCACCGGCACCGTGAGCCGCGCCGGAGTGAACGCGTTGCCGCCCATCGATCGATCGGTGCGGGTCGACACCGGCATCGTCACTCGAAGCTCGTCGACCTCTGCACCCTTGGCGCGGTGGTACGCGCCGGCCGCCGCCGCGGCCCCCGCGACGAAGATGTCGTTGACGCTGCCCCCGAGCGTCTTGGCCGCCCGCTTCGTGTCGTCGAGCGGGATTCGGAGCACCTCGAAACGACGGCGCAGCGAGCGTTCCGTCCACAGCGGTGACCGCGCGTGGTCGGTGACCGACGCCTGACGCACGAACGACTGGGCGGCCGCGAGGAGCTCGCTGCCGACAACGGGAACCTTGTCCGGATGCAACGCGAGATCGGCGGCGTTGGCAACGGCGCGTCGAGCGATGCCCAGAGTGCGGCGCACGTTGTGTGTCGTCGTCTCGACGAGTGTGGACACGAGGCTCGACGCGGCGCGTTCGGCAACGCGGTCGGTGTCGACGGCGGGCTCGGGGCGGTCCTGGTCGTCGCGACCGAAGTCGATGAACTCGGCCGACATGCGTACACCGCCTTCGCCGTCGGTGATCGTGTGGTGGAGCTTCTGGAAGAGCGCGGCGCGGCCGCCCGCCAGGCCGTCGACGATCGTGAACTCCCACAGCGGCCGCGTGCGATCGAGCGGTGCCGCGGCGAGCGTTGCCGCGAGATCGAACAACGCGCGATCGTCGGCCGGGGCGGGCAGTGCGACGCGCCGGATGTGGTAGTCGAGGTCGAAGTCGGGGTCGTCCTGCCACTCAGGCGGCGCGAGCCGGCCGAACGCAGGCACGACCCGCTGGCGAAGCCGCGGCACGATCTTCACCGCGCGCTCCATCGTGCGCCGCAGCCGCGCGTGGTCTGGCGGCTGGTCGAGGATCGTGACGTTTGCGAACGACGACGCGAGCGCAGGGTCCTTCTCGAGGTTCCACATCAGTGCCTCGACGTCGCTCATGCGGCGATCGCCGCGCAATGGCCGCATCGTGTTCTCGGGCATGGGTCCGAGGCTACCGGCGAGCGTCAGCGCACCGAATCGACGAGCGTGGCCCTCCACTGCCCGAGCGCCGGGTACATCTCCGCCGTCGAGGAGCCCAACCGCACCGCGATGAGGTCGAGTCCGGGCGAGACGAGGATCGACTGGCCCTCGTAGCCACTGGCGCGGAACGAGCCCACGTCGTCGCCCACGACCCACCAATGCGCGCCGTACGGGTTCCCCTCCCCGTCAACCGATCGCTGCCGGCGTCCGTGGTCGACCCATCCTTCGGGCAGGACGCGTTCGCCGTCCCACACCCCGTCGCGCAGGTACAGCAGCCCGAAGCGGGCGTAGTCACGCGCGGTCGCGTAGACGTACGACGATCCAATGAACGTCCCCGCCGCGTCGACGCGCGGATCGGCAGAGTGCATGCCGATCGGCTCGAACACGCGACGCCGCAACAGCTCGATCAACGTGGGGCGACTCCCGGCGGCGCGTGCCGCGATCGCGGACACGATGTTCGACGTGCCCGAGGAGTAGTTGAACACGGCCTCAGGAGGGTGCGCGGCAGGACGAGACTCCGCGTAGCCGGCAACGTCGTCCCCGCCGGACCCGAACAGCATCTCGATCACGTCGGAGACGCCCGCGTCGACGTAGTCCTCCGCGAACGCGAGGCCATCGCGCATCGCGAGCAAGTGCTCGAGGGTGATCGCCGCGCGAGGATCGTCGGGTTTGTCGTGCCACGCCGGAACGTTGGCGGGCTCGTCGAGCTGCAGCCGTCCGTCGCCCACCAGCACACCGACGGCCGCGTGCAGGATCGACTTCGCCATGGACCAGGAGAGCAGCGGCGTCGAGGCGGTGACGGGTGTCGGCGGGTGTTCGAAGCTGGGCAGCTCTCCGCCGTAGTGGTCGCGGACGATCTGACCACCGCGCGCGACGACAACTGCGTAGGTCGTGCCGTATCGATCGGTGTCGCCGACGAGTGCCTCGACGAGATCGTCGACCGCCGGGATCCTCTCGCCCGTGGGCCACGCCTGCGGGTCCGCGCCTGGCCACGGCACGCCGTCCGGTTGCCGCGGCAGCGGAACGAGTCGGTGCGCGCCGCTCATCCGGCGGGGCTCAGCGTTTGATGCCGGTGTGCTTGAACTCGTTGAGGTTCGGCCAGCCGTCGAGCAGTTCGACGACACGCTCGATCGATTGCTGCGAGGCCGCGGCGTCGGTGCCTTCGGGCGAGCGGTCCATCAGCCGTACGAACACTGCCTCGTCGCCGGAGATGAACGTGGGCACACCCCACACGTTGTGCTGCTCCACCGCGGCCTCGTGCTCGGTGCGCACCTGCTTGAGGGCGGTGCCATCGTCAATCGCCGCGAAGACCTCATCGACGTCGACGCCGTGTCGGTCGAGCACGTCGCGCACGACCTCGGGCTCGTTCAGCTTCAGCGCATGATCGTGTCGGGCCGCGAACAGATCGCGATGCACCGCGTAGAACTTGTCAGGGAAGCGATCGCGCACGACGACGCCGGCTTGCAGCGCAACGATCCCGGTGTCCTTTCCCGGCTCGTCCCACACGTCGGTGTCGCCCTCGCCGACATGGACTTGGCCGAGAGAGAACGGCACGAAGCGCACGTCCCAGTCCGCACCGGCTTCGAGCGCAGTCAGAAGATGCTCGTGGGCATTGCGGGCGAAGGGGCAGCGGTAGTCCCAGGTCACGGCGAACGATAGGCTCATGTCGCCTCCAACACCGGGCTCGTCGGGGATCATTCCGGCTTGGGCCAGACCCTACGGGCAATTCTCCCCAAAACCATCCCTGTGAGCGCGCCCGCGACGACATCGGACGCGTGATGGATCTTCACGTACGTGCGGCTCGACGCGACGAATGCCGCGGCTGCGTAGTACAGCGGCCACATCGGATCGTCCTCGGCGAGGAGCGTGGCGGCCGTGAACGCGGCGCTCGCGTGCCCGCTCGGGAAGCTGCTGCTGCGCGGTTGGCGTAGCCGGTGCGGCCTTGGGATGGGGGAGTCCCATGCCGGGCGGCGCCGCCGGAAGAACGACTTCACGACACCGTTGATCAACAACGACTCGGCCGCCAGCACGGCGGAGAGCCGGAAGGCTTCATCGGCGTGTCGATCGGACGTGATGCCACGCGCGGCACCGACGAGATGCCAGATCAACGAGAAGTCGCCGAGCTCGGACGCGGCGTAGAAGGCACGGTCCGCCGACTTGTTGCCCCTCAAACCGTCGAGCGCGCGGTCGACGCGCGCGTCGAATTCGTGAACGCGCGCGACGAGGTCAGTCAGCGAGTGCGACCGGGGCAAGGTGTTCGAGCGTAGCGGTCGACCGCAGCGACGCCGCGACGCGCACGCCCTCTGCGATGTCACCGCCGAACGCGGGGCAGTAGGCGCGGAACGAGCAGTAGTCGCACAACCGCGACGGCTTCGGACGGAAGTCGTCGCGCGCGCACGCTCGTTCGACCGCGGTCCAGATCGCGCCGACCTTGCGTTCGATGGCGCGGCTCGACTGCTCGGAAGGGATCGTGCTGATCTCGAGAGGATCGGCGAGATAGAGCAGCTTCACGCGCGCCGGGCGCCGTCCGAAGTTGCGCTCGCACAGCAGCGAGTAGAACTGCACGCCGTCGAGGCGTCCGTTCTCGAAGCGGAGCGAAGGGGCGCGACCGGTCTTGTAGTCGACGACGACGAGCTCACCGTGCTCGTCGAGCTCGAGGCGGTCGATGATGCCGCGCACGCGGACCCCGCAGATGTCGGCGTCGAGCATCAGCTCGATGCCGATGGGGTTGACAGTCGTCGGGTCTTCGAGATGGAAGTACTGACGCACCAGCCGCTCCGCGTCGTCGAGGAACGCACCCTCCTCGTGCGCGTCGAGGCGAAGGTCGACGTAGTCGGGGTCGGTGCGCAGCACGCTGAACGCGCTGTCGAGGCACGTGAGTGCGGCCGCGACGGTGCGCTCGCCCGGCGACAGCAGCAAGAGTCGCTCGAGGGCGGCGTGCACGAGCGTGCCCTTCGTGGCCCAGGGCGAGGGCGGCTCGGGGAGATGGTCGATGGTGGCGAAGCGGAACGCGAGCGCGCAGTCGGTGAACGCCGCGACCTTCGACGGCGACAGCGTGCGGGGCAGCTCCAACGGCATGTCGCGATTCTGGCCGAGGGGTGTGACAGCCCCGCGGACCCCGGTGCGGACAGCCGGTACGGTGCCGGGATCGATGCCGAGACCGGGGTGCGGGCGGCGAACACGGCCTTCTATGAGGCGTTCGAGGCCCGCGACATGGATGCGATGTCCGAGGTGTGGGAGCACTCGCCCCGCGTGGTGTGCACGCACCCGGGTTGGCAACCCCTGCGGGGCTGGGGCGCGGTCTCGGGATCGTGGTTCGCCCTCTTCGGGTCGGACAACCCGCTCCAGTTCATCCTCACGAACGAGTCGGTGAGCGTCGAGGGTGACGTGGGATGGGTCAACGTCGACGAGAACCTCATCGGCGAGAACCTCGGCGGCACGGTCGCGGCAATGAACGTGTTCGTGTTCGACGGCGAGCGTTGGCGCATGGTGGCCCACCACGGTTCGCCGGTCGCGCCCGCCAGCTAACCGAGCTCTTCGGCCCGCTGTTCCGATTCCGCTTCGGCCCACGAGAACACGCCCTTGGCCATGAGCGAGGGCTCCGCCTGGCGGCGGATTCGGAACACCTCCGCCCGGGCCCGCTGCGTCGCGGAGGAGTCGGGTGCGGCCGACGCGGCGTACTCGGCGAGGTGACCGGCGAGGCGCAGGTTGTCGTCGTCGCCGATGGAGGCGAGCTCGATGGCTCGTGCGGCCAGCACGTCGGCGCCGCCGGCCAACGACGCCAGCTCGCTCGCGAGTGCGGCCGCTCGCGCCGGCTTGAGCTCTGCGGGGTTGCCGTCGTACCAGCCTCCGTACAGGCGCCACAGGTTGCGCACGATGAACTCCGGGTCGTCGTAGATCGGTCGGAGGTAGGGCTTGCCGAGGAGATCATCCGGTGCCGTCACCGTGTGGATGATCTCGTTCAGCCGCGCACCCTCGTTCATCAACGTGAGCGTCTGCGTCGCGAGCGTCTCGAGGAGCGTCGCCGTGTCGATCAACACCATGCGCACGTTCGACGGGCCGACGATCGGAAGGCCGTGGCCGGGCAGCAACACCTCGGCATCGAGCGCGGCCATCGCCCGCAGCGCAACGGCCCAGTCCTCCGCGTAGCGCTGCACCTTCTGTGGATTGCCGGCGTTCGGCGCGCACCAGATGACGAGATCGCCGGTGCACAGCGTCCGTCGATGCGGTACGAACACCCACGTGTGGTCGTCGGTCTCGCCGCGGCCGTGATGCAGCTCGAGGACGAGGTTGCCGAGCTCGACGTCGAGCCGGTCGCGATACGTCGTGTCGGGCGTGCGGTATTCGAGCGGCCACTGCAGACCGGGCATGCGGAACTGCCGCCGGTTGATCACCGCGTTGTAGCCGGCCGTCTTCTTGTAGCGCTCGAAGCGGGGTTCGACGCCTTCGTGGCCGATCACCTGCATCGGCCCTTCGGCCTCGAACGCTGCGGTGCCGAAAACGTGATCGATGTGACCGTGCGTGTACACCGCCGTGGTGGCGCGGTCGGACGACCACGAGCGAACGGCCTCGTGGATCGCCGGTGCTGCCAACGCGCTGCCGGTGTCGACGAGACAGAGCCCGTCCGTGCTCGCGATCACCGACACGTTGGCGAACGACTCGACGAACGCCACGCCGTCGCCGATCTCCTCGATGCGGTTGGTGGGACGGAACGGATGGTGGTCGGCGATGTCGGCTTCGCCCCGGAGGATCCGATCCGACAGCTCGACAAGGCTTCGTTCGCGCATGGGGCCGGAGCGTACGCTGAGAGCCTTGGAAGCAATCGATGGCCGCACCGCGCGGGCGCTGCGAACACGAGAGGCCATCGTCGACGCTTCGATCGCGCTCGTCGACGAGGGCGACCTTCGACCGACTGCGCCCCGGATCGCGGAGCGGGCGCAGGTGTCGGTCCGCTCCGTCTTCCAACACTTCGACGACCTCGAGGGCCTCTACGCCGCGGTCGGTGATCGACTCGTGGATCGTCTCTCCGACCTCGTGATGACCGTCGACGGCACGAGGCCGCTCGACGACCGGGTCGCGGAGGTGGTCGGCCAGCGGGCGGCGCTGCTCGAGGCGATCACGCCGGTGAGGCGGGCGGCGGCGGTGCACGCGCCGTTCTCCCCCGAGGTGAGATCGCGGTTGCAGGCGGGTCACGACTTTCTGCGCAGCGAGATCGAGAGGTCGTTCGCAGCCGAGCTGGCCGCCTGCCCGGCGGCGACGCGCCCAACGACACTCGACGCGCTCGACACGGTGCTGTCGTGGTCGAGTTGGGACAACCTCCGTACCCTCAACTCGCGCACCCAGGACGACGCGCGCGCCGTGCTCATCTGCATGGTCAGCGCGATCCTGCGACCGCCGAAATAACCTCGGACGATGGACCGACGCGATCCCTTCCCGAGGCGGACGGCCACGCTCGACCGCATGGTGCCCTGGATGACGGAGCTCGCGTCGACGTTGCCCGGCCTCGTGCGGTCCTACCTCCCGGGTGGCCCTATCGACCCGCGCACGCGCGAGCGCATCATCCTCGCCGTCACCGACGTCAACGGTTGCCGCTACTGCGCCTGGATCCACGGGTCGTGGCAGGAGTTCCTCGGTGACGGCACGCACGCGGACGCCGAGGAGGCCTTGCTGGCCTACGCCCGCGCCTGTGCGGAGGCCGGACGCCCGCTCCCCGCGGATGACCTCGCGGCCGTCTTGCCGCTCGACGGCTTGGGCTCGGTTCGCGCCACCGTCGCACAGATCGAGGTGGCCAACCTCGTCGGCAACACCGTCGACGGGCTGCTCGCCCGCCTCACCCGCAAGCGGCCGCTCGCGCCGATTGCATTCGCACGCGAGGCGGCAACCGTCGCGGTCGCGCTCCCGATCGCGGTGCCGATGCTCGCCACCGGCGGTGTGATGCGCGCCCTCGCACGGTTCGCGCCTCCGCTTCCCGCTATCGAGGTGCCCGACGCAGGCGAGGCGAACCTGCTCGCCCATCTGCTGGCCGCCGCCGCCCCCACCTACCTCGCGAACGCAGTGGTGCGCATGGCGCTGCTCGGGCTGCCGAGGCCGGTGGCGGTCGGCATCCGGGCCGGTCGCACCGCGGCGACGGTCCGGGTCGGCCGAGGCAAGCTGGCCGTCGAGAACGGCATCAGCCGGGACACGATCCTCGTCGTGGAAGGAGAGGTCGAGTCGTTGCTGCAGATCGCGACCGGATCGATCGTGCGCGAGCTCGGCAGCGTCCGCATCCGCCCGAGCTGACAACGCAACCCGTGGTCGACGATCTCGTCGCCATCGTGGGGGACGAGCACGTGCTCGTCGCGCCCGAGCGCGTCGCGCCGTACCTGTCCGACATCACCGAGCATCCTCCCGGCCGCGCCGACATGGTCGTGCGGCCGGGCTCGCGCGTCGAGGTCGTCGCGGTCATGCAACGCGCGGCGGACCTGGGCATGCCGGTGACACCGGTGATCGCCGGATACAACGTCGCCGGCATTGCGATCCCCGAGCGCGGCGGGATCGTGCTCGACTTGACGCGGTTGCAGGGGATCGAGATCGATCGCGACGCGATGGTCGTGGTGGTCGAACCCGGCGTCACGTTCGATCAACTGAAGGCGCACCTCGATCGAGAGTGTCCCGAGCTGGTGTACACCTATCCGTTCGCGCCGCCGTTCACGTCGGTGATGGCGAACGCCTTGCTCGACGGCCTCAACAATCTGTCGATGCCCCATGGTGCGATGGGGAAGTGGGTCACGGGCGTCGAGGCGGTGCTGGCCGACGGCTCGGTCGTGCGTACAGGGTCGGGTGCGGTGGTCGACTCGTGGTTCTCGAGGGCGCCGCTGCCCGATCTGACGGGTCTGTTCGTGTCGACGCAGGGCACCACGGGCGTCGTGCTGCGCGCGGGTCTTCAGCTGGTGCCGCGCCCCGCACACCGCACGCGCTGGTTCGCGTTCGCGTGGTCGCTCGACGACGCGTACGGCGCGATGCGCGATCTCGCTCGCACCGGCTCGTTCGACGACGTCGGTCTGATGACATGGCCCGCAGCGAAGCTGCTCTTCGGCGCGACCGAGAACTTCGTGCGCGCGGACGACGAGCCGCTCGCCTTCCTGTTCGTGGACGTCACCGGTGCGTCCCCGGCCGAGCTGCGGGCGCGTACGGCGCTCGGCCGCGAGCTCCTCGACGGCCGAGCGATCGACAGCGTCTTCGAGGTCGAGCATCTCGTGCGGCTCCTGCCGGGGATGGCGAAGCTGGCCGAGCTGCCGACGACACTCGACTTCCTCCTCGACTTCCCCGGCGGGGGACTGGCGTGGGTGGGGTCCTACGGCCCGGGCCGAAGCTGGGTCGCCGGGGCCCACGCCGGCCTCGACCTGCTCGAGGATCACGGGTTCCCGCCGTTCCTGGTGGCCCGCCCGATGGATGGCGGGCGTTACTTCGTGCTGCGCTTCGTCGCGTGCTTCGACCGTGGTGACCCCGCCGACGTCGAGCGCACCGCGAAGTGCATGGGCGCGCTCGCCGACAGCGTGCTCGATCATGGCTACGTGCCCTACAAGGCGTCGGGGCCCGCGGCGCAGCGCATCGTTGATCGAGCCGACCCCGGCTTCTCGGCGTTGTTGACCCGCGTTCGCGACGCGCTCGATCCCGATCGAAGGATGAACCCGGGCCGATGGCCGGGAACGTAGACACCGCCGCGCCGCGCGCGCTATTCGAGCGGCTGCCTCGGCTCGAGGGTCTCGTTCCGTGGGTCGAGCTGGCCGACGGGCTCCCGGTCACGGTGGACGAGATCGACGACGGCCTCTACGTGCAACGCGACGATCGCTCCGACTCGCGGTACGGCGGCAACAAGGTGCGCAAGCTCGAGTTCGTGCTTCCGATCGCGTTGCGGCGCGGTGGCCCCGTGCTCACGGCCGGCGCGATCGGGTCGCATCACGTGTACGCGACGGCGGTGCACGCGGGCCGGGTCGGGCTCGACGTCGAGGCGGTGCGGTTCCCACAACCCGACACGCCTCATGTGCGCGAGGTCGATGCCGCGCTGCGAGCGCTCGGGAACGTTCGCCACACGATGGTGCCTCACGCGTACGTGATGCCGTTCGTGCTCGCCGCACGGCGTGCCGCGATCGAACGCGCCGGTGGGTACGCGGTGCTGCCTGGTGCGACGTCACCGCTCGGCGTGCTGGGTCACGTGTCGGCCGCGCTTGAGTTGATCGAGGCCTTCGCGACGCACGGGTGGCGCGAGCCGGACGACGTCGTGGTCGCGTTCGGCAGCGGCGGGTCTGCCGCGGGGCTCACGATCGGCCTCCAGGTCGGAGGGTGGCGACACGCGAGGGTCCGCGCCGTTCGCGTCGCCGACGCCGTCGTGACCAACCGCGCCTGGCTCGCCGCACATACGGTCGGCACGCTCGCGATCCTCGCGATTGCGGGCTCGGTGCCGCGGCACGGCAACCTCTCGATCGAGACGGGCTACTTCGGTGAGGGTTACGGGGTGCCGACCGCCGCCGGTGACCACGCCACCGAGCGCGCCCACGGCTACGGCCTCGCGCTCGAGCCCACCTACACGGCCAAGGCGTTTGCCGCGGGATGGGACCGATGGCGGGCTGGGCGTCGTGTGGTGTTCGTCCAGACCTACGCGGGCCACGAGGCGCTGTAGCTTCGTCGTCCGTGAGGGACGTCGATCTCGAACGCGCCGCTGACTTCGTGTGGCGGCACGCGCGCCTGCTCGATCGGCATCTCTACGCGCGGAGGTTCCTCGGGGGTTCACCCGAGCACGTGATCCACGCGTTGCGCAGCTATCAAAACGAGGACGGCGGCTTCGGCAACGCGCTCGAGCCCGACTTGCGGGGACCGGACAGCCAGCCGATCCACGTCGACATGGCGTTTCGGATCTTCCACGAGGTGGGGGTTGCGCCGCCCGAGATGGTGGCGCGCGCCTGCTCGTACCTCATGGCGCTCACCGGCGACACCGGCGGTGTCCCCGCGATCCTGCCGACGGTGTCGCGCTACCCGCATGCGGAGCACTGGCAGCCGAAGGCCTGGATCGCGGACTCGCTGAACCCTACGGCGATGCTCGCCGGGCTCCTGCACGCGCTTCACGTCGGACACGTGTGGCTCGACCGCGCGGACGCGTTCTGCTGGCAGCGGCTTCAGGAGACGAAGGTCGAGAGCGGACCCGACCTTGCGGCGGTGTTCTGCTTCCTCAACCACGTTCCGGACCGGCGGCGAGCGGTGGCGATGGCGGAGGAGGTGGCGGACAGCATCCCCAACGCCACGTTCTTCGCGCTCGATCCCGAGGATCTCGTCGGGGAATACGCGCTCACGCCGCTGCACCTCGCGCCGGATCCGGATTGCATGGCTGCAGGTTTGTTCGCGCCGGAGTTGCTCGGCGCGCACGTCGAGCACCTGATCGATCAGCAGCAGGACGACGGCGGGTGGCCGGTGACGTGGCAACCGCCGTCCGACGCCGCGCTCCTGGAGTGGCGCGGTCGAGTGACGATCGAGGCGCTCACCGTGCTCCAGGCGTACCAGGTGCTCTGAGATGGCGGACATTGCCGCCGCGCTCGACGTGCTGCTCGACCCCACGCTCGAGCCGATCGTCGAGATGGTGCTCGTGCCGGACGGTGATGCGATCGAAGCGCATGCGATCGACGGTCGCGTGCGGTTCGATCGAGCGGGTCACGCGATCGACTCGACCGGCCGGGATCCGCTCGGTGACCAGGCGACCGATCGCTTCGCAGGCTTGTCGAACGAGCTCGCGTCGCTGCAACCGGCACGCGTCAGCAACAGCTACCCGTTCGCCTACGAGCAGGCGGCGCAAATCTTCGATCACCGGGCCGCGCCCGACCTCTGCGTGATCCACACCGCCGCCCACAACTGGGCCGAGCAGGGCGGCCATCTCGGTGAGCACGGCTCGCTCGACGTGGTGCAGGCGCGAGCACCGTTCATCATCGCGGGCGCCGGAGTTCGAGCGCTCGGCGTGCTCGACCGCGCGTGCAAGCTCGTCGATGTCGCCCCGACCGTGCTCGCACTCATGGGTGGCGCGCTGCAGCAGACCGACGGCGAGGTGCAGCACGACGTGATCGATGCATCCGAGGCCGCGCCCGAACACGTCATCGGCTTCCTGTGGGACGGCTGCAACCCCAACGTGCTGTACGACGCCGCCGCAAGAGGAGAGGCGCCGAACGTGGCCCGCCTGATGTCCGTCGGCACGACCTTCGGGCACGGTGCGATGGCGTCGTTGCCGACCGTCACGCTCGCCAACCACACGTCGGTGCTCACTGGGTTGCACCCGGGCCATCACGGCATCCTGCACAACGCGTGGTTCGACCGGGCGACCGGCGCGCAGGTGATCACCAACTCACCGGCGACGTGGCACGAGGCATCCTCGTGGCTCTTTCCCGGTGTCGAGACGATCCACCACGCGGTGCACAGGGTGTGGCCCGACGCGTGCACGGCGTCGGTCAACGAGCCCACCGACGCGGGTGCCGACTTCTCCACGTTCGACTTCGTGCGCCGCGGGATTCCCCTCGAGCGTCCGCCCGCGCCCGACGAGCTGCCCTACGCCGATCAACGCTTCGTTCGTCCGGTCAAGGAGTACCGGTGGTCGAGCCGCGTCGACCACACCACGGTGCAGCAGTTCGCCGGCGTGTGGTCGGGTCAGTACCTCGGCTCGGACTGGCCGCGGCCGAAGTTCACCTGGTGCAACTTCTCCCTGACGGATGCGGCCTTCCACGAGGGTGGCCCGCACTCCGACATCGCCCGCGCGTCGATCCGCGACACCGACGCGCGGTTGGGTGAGATCCTGCAGAGCGTGGAGCGCGCCGGCGCGTGGGATCGCACCGCGTTCTTCCTCGTGGCCGATCACGGCATGGAGGAGACGAAGCCCGGCGTCAGCGGCGACTGGGGCCCGGTTCTTCGCGACGCCGGTATCGACCACCGCGACGAGGCCTTCGGCTTCATCTACCTCGCCTGATTCGCGCGGCGGCTCAGGGGCGGGGTTCCTTCGGGAGCCCGAGTATGCGTTCGCCGATGATGTTGCGCTGCACTTGCGTGGTGCCGCCGGCGATGCGGCCGGCGGGCGCGCCGAGCACGCCGAGCGATGCGTCGTTCACGAGCATGCCGTCGGCTCCCGCGAGCTCGGTACGCAGCACGGCCACGTCGAAGAGCATCTCGGTCACGCCCAGCTTCATGAGCGACGCCGCCACCGAGGCCACGGGACCCTGACGCTGCGCGAGCGCGAGGTACGACTGCCCGCGCGCGATGAGGCCGGCGAGGTCGTCGCGCCGCACCGCGTCGAGGTCGCCGCCGAGGGCCGCCACGCCGTCGAGGCGACGCTGCAACGAGATGGCGGAGGCGCCGATGTGGCCGCGCTCGTTCGTGAGCGTGGCCATACCGACCGTCCACCCTTCGTTCTCGGGTCCGAGCAGGCAGGCGGCCGGCACCCGCACCGACTCGAGGAACACCTCGTCGAACTCGGCTCCGCCCGTCATCTGGCGCAGCGGGCGGACGTCGATTCCCTCGAGATGCATGTCGACGAGGAAGAAGCTGATGCCCTTGTGCGGAGCGGCATCGCGGTCGGTGCGAGCCATGCAGATGCCCCAGTCGCTGATGCGCCCGTTCGAGCACCACACCTTCTGGCCGGTGAGCACGTACTCGTCACCGTCGCGCTCGGCGCGAGTCGACAGTGACGCGAGATCGGAACCTGCTCCTGGTTCGCTGAAGAGCTGGCACCACACGCGCGTTCCCGAGATGATCGGACGAAGGTGCTCGGCCTTCTGCTCTTCGGTGCCGTACAACATGATCGAGCCACCGGCGAGCACGACGCCCACCATGTTGATGAACGGCGGCACGCTCGCGCGGGCGCACACCTCGATCCACGCGCCCGTGTGCTCCGGCGTGAGGCCCCGGCCACCGTACTCGACCGGCCAATGGATCCCCGCGTAGCCGGCGTCGAAGAGGCGGCGTTGCCACGCTTGGCCCTTCTCGCGCAGGTCGGGTGGGAGAATGGCGCCGTAGTCGCGTGGGGCGTGTGCTCGGTTCGTCGCGAGCCAGCGCTCCGCCTCGTCACGGAACGTTTCGACCTCGATCACGGCTGGGAACCTAACGTGCCGCGATGCACGAAGACCCAACCGCGCGCCGGTCGCGACTCCGGCTCGCCGGCTTCCTGTCGTTCATGGGCGCGTTGCACTTCGTTGCGCCCAAGCAGTTCGACCGGATCATTCCGAAGTGGATGCCGGGCCGCGCCCGCACCTGGACCCATCTCAGTGGTCTCGCGGAGTTGACGAGTGCAGCGCTGCTCGCCCGTCCGGCCACGAAGCGCGCCGGCGGATGGTGCGCGGCCGCCACGCTGGTCGCGGTGTACCCCGCCAACGTGCAGATGGTCATCGACTCGCATCGCGACCGTGCGCGGGCACCCGTGCGAGCCGGGTTGTGGTTGCGGCTGCCGATGCAGTTCCCCATGATCGCGTGGGCCGTCAAACAGACCCGCGTGTGAAGTTGCACCCGAGTCGCCGCAACCTCTTGCGGCTTCGACGTCAGCTCGTCGCGCTGACGTCGAACGACTGCCCCGCCGCCGGCGCCGAGACCTGCGCCGGGGGGCGAAGGGCGTCGATGGGGTCGCGCACGTCGTCGATGTAGCCGAGCGCGTAAGCCCCGGGCCGGTAGCCCATGAGGCGTTGGACCGGCTCGGGTAGCTCGCGTGCGATCTCGATCGGCACCGAGAGGTACTGGTTCTCCTCCTGGCGCAGCCAGCCGAGCGCGTAGTCGACGTTGACGCCGACACGGGTCTGCTCGGACGTGTTCGCCCCGCCGCCGTGGACCGTGCGACCGGTGTACAACACGATCGAGCCAACGGGCATCTCGGCTGGCACCGTCTCGAACGACGCGGCGTTCTTGAGGTCGACTTGCGCGAGATGACTGCCGAGCGCAACCCGTGTGGCGCCATTCGCCTCGGTGAACTCGTCGAGCGCGAACATCGAGCCGACCTCCACCTGCATGTCGTCGGGGAACTCGAAGAAGTCGAAGCACCACTGGTCGCGATGCGGCTGCTGGGCCGGCGAGCCCGGCCCGATCGTGATCACTTGCGTGAGGTGGAGTTGGAACGTGGTCTTGCGCGGCCACAGCACCTTGTCCACGGCGTCGAGCACGAGCGGGTTGGCGATGAGCTCCCGGCTGGCCGGAGACCGCGCCAGCAGCGCGCCGGTGCGCCGTGTGTTGCGTCCACTGAAGTCGTCGGCGCCCGACGGCGTCGCGTCGATGAAGGGAGCGAGCTCCGCTCGCATCGTGTCGCATACCTTTTCCGGCAAGAGCCGCTCGATGATCGCTGCGCCCTCGGCGAGGAGCGCCGATGCGACATCGTCACCCGACGCGGTCGCATCGAACCGCGGGATCTCCATGACCGTGATCGTACGTCCACCGGGTTCTTGCAGTACCGGCGAAACATATCTGTTTCGCCGGTACTGCAAGTTCGCGCTCCTAGGAGAGGGCTTTGAGGGCGAGGCCCATTTCTTCGTTGAGGTTGCGGGGAACCTCGTAGTCCTTCTCGTCGCGAATCTGGTCGAAGTGGTCACGGACCGACTCGGCCGACAACTCCGGGTCCGTGTAGCCCGGCGTCACGCCGATGAACACGCGGGCGACGCGACCGCCACCCACCGAGTACACCTCTCCGCTCACCGGGCAGCTCTCGTGGACGAGGTAGGTGACGACCGGGGTCACGAACTCCGGCGCCAGCTTGTCGGCCACGGGGCCGAGCAGCTCCTCGGTCATCCGGGTCTTGGCCACCGGCGCGATCGCGTTGGCCTTGATGTTGTTCTTCGCGCCCTCGACGGCCAGCACCCGCGTGAACCCGACGAGGCCCATCTTCGCGGCGCCGTAGTTCGTCTGACCGAAGTTGCCGAACACGCCCGCGCCCGACGACGTGTTGACGATGCGGCCATAGCCCTGGTCGCG
>DASZHU010000132.1:0-1728 GCA_035937605.1 Acidimicrobiales bacterium
GTTCTTCGACGAGGTGCTGTCCAAGCTGCCGGTGGCCGCGGCGGCCACGGCGCTGCGTACCCTCGTGTCGGGCAAGCTCGACCGCCAGGTGCAGTCACGATGAGCGAGCGCGTGGTGCTCGGACGGCTCGACGAGATCGCGCCCGGTGCCGCGAAGCGGTACGAGGTCGGTCGGCATCGCCTCGCCGTGGTGCGCTGCGACGACGACGACCTCTACGCGATCGGCGACACGTGCAGCCACGCCGACTTCTCGCTCTCCGAGGGCGAGGTCTACTGCGAGGAGCGCGAGATCGAGTGCTGGAAGCACGGCAGCACGTTCTCGCTCGTCGACGGCGAGCCGCAGTCGCTGCCGGCCACGCGGGCAGTGCCCGTGTATCGCGTCGAGGTGATCGACGGCGACATCGTCGTGGAGGTCGGGTAGATGGCCGAGCTGCGCATCGAGGGTTTGCGTGCAGGGGTCGCCGGACGGGCCATCCTCGACGGCGTCGATCTGGTCGTGCGCTCCGGTGAGGTGCACGCGGTGATGGGCCCCAACGGCTCGGGCAAGTCGACGTTGTCGCACGTGCTCATGGGCAAACCCGGCTACGAGGTGCTCGACGGCCGGGTCACGCTCGACGGCGTCGACCTGCTCGCGCTTCCGACGTGGCGACGCGCACAGGCGGGACTGTTCCTCGCGATGCAGTACCCGATCGAGGTTCCGGGCGTCTCGCTGTCGGCGGTGCTCGGTGAGGCGCTCGTCGCCGCCGGGCGCGCCACGGACGGGCTCCGGGCCACGCTCGCGGCCGAGGCCGCCCGCATCGGGTTCGACGAGCGGTTCCTCGACCGACCCCTCAACGTGGATCTGTCCGGCGGTGAGAAGAAGCGCAACGAGACGCTCCAGCTCGAGGTGCTGGAACCGAAGATCGCCGTGCTCGACGAGATCGACTCCGGCCTCGACGTGGATGCGCTGCGCGCCGTGAGCCGGCGCATCGAGGAGTCGACGAACGAGCGCGGCCTGGGTGTCCTGGCGATCACGCACTACAGCCGGTTGCTCCACGAGCTGCGCCCGGACCACGTGCACGTCCTCGTGCGGGGCCGGATCCAACGCTCCGGCGGCCCCGAGCTCGCCGCCGAGCTGGAGCGCACCGGTTACGCCGAATTCGCGCTTCATGAGGAGGCGGAGACGCCCGCACAGCTTGAGCCAGGCGATCCCTTTGCCGATCCCTTCTGACGTATGTTGAGACTCGTGCGGTCCCGTCGAGCGCTGGCGGCGGCGATCATCGTCGTTTTCTTCGCAGCCCTGTTCACGGCTGCGTGGCCGCGCGACGATCATCGTGTCGCGGCGGCGACGGCGATCACGACGACCACCACCAAGCCGACGACCACGACGGCGCAGAAGCCCTCGCACCCGTTCGAGGCGGCCGACGCGATCGTTCCCGAGGTGCAGTTGTACGACGCGCCGGGTGCAACGACACCGACGGATTCGATGCCGAACCCGACCGTCGAGAACGTCCCGCTCGCGTTCCTCGTCAAGGCGCACGGTCCACCGGGGTGGCTGCAGGTCCAGATCTCGCGTCGTCCGAACGAGACGCTGGCGTGGATCAGAGCCACCGACGTGGCCGTGCGCGGCGTCGACAATCGCATCGTGGTGCAGCGCGACGAGCGCGAACTCACCGTCTACAAGGGCATGACCGATGCCGTGCTGCTCCAGGTACCCGTGGCCACCGGCGCGCCTGCGACGCCCACGCCG
>DASZHU010000133.1:0-6325 GCA_035937605.1 Acidimicrobiales bacterium
CGGATCGAGGTGGGCATCGATCACCGCGAGGCACGTGAGCAGGACGGTGTGCAGCGGATCATCGCCCTCCGCCGCGTCGAAGTACGAGTCGGCGGCCGCGCTGGTGACGTCGAGTTTGACCTCCTCGAGCACGGCGCGGAACAGATCGTCCTTGTCGCGGAAGTGGTGATACAGCGCGCCCTTGGTGACGCCGGCGTGGCGCACGACCTCGTCGACCGACGTGGGGGCGAAGCCCCGCTCGCCGAAGAGCTCGCGGGCAGACGCCAGCAGGGCTCGCCGCGTCGCTTCCGCTCGCGCTCCCTTGGCCGTTCGCTGGGTCGCCGTCATCGGGGTCCGATCAAGGTTCGGGGTTGACAACATACTGTCGGTATGTATGAATCAGACCGCTGGTATGTACAACGCATACCATCGGTACGGAACCTTACCGCACCGAATCCAGAAAGGGGCGGCCATGCCCAAGTACGTGATCGAACGTCCGTTGCCGGGAGCCGGGAAGCTCTCCGCCGACGAGCTCCACGCGATCTCCGCCAAGTCCAACCAGGTGCTGTCGAACCTCGGACCCGAGGTCCGCTGGCTCCAGAGCTACGTGACCGAAGACAAGATCTACTGCGTCTACGTCGCGCCGGACGAGGACCTCATCCTCGAGCACGCCCGCTGCGGCGGCTTCCCGGCCGACGTCGTGACCAAGGTCAGCGCCGTCATCGATCCGTCCACGGGCGAGTAGGTCCGTGTCCGCCAACCCTCGTGCATCGGCACCCGCCTACGGGCGAGCCGATGCACGAGCGTTGTAGGACGGGACGCGTCGGGTGACGAGGTCGGCGATGCGCTGGAGTCCCTCACCGAGGTCGTCGTCGCCGAGGGCGAAGGAGATGCGGGCGTAGCCCGGCGTGCCGAACGCCTCCCCGGGCACGATCGCGACCTTCGCCTCCTCCAGCAGCAGCTCGGCGAGCTCGGTGGTGGATTGCGCCTTGCGCCCGGCGATGGGCCGTCCCAGCAGGCCGGTGAGGTTCGGATAGGCGTAGAACGCACCTTCGGGCTCGAGGCACGTGACGCCGTCGATGCCATTCAGCATCTTGTACGCGGTCGTGGCACGACGCTCGAAAGCCGCTCGCATCTCGACCACGGCGTCGAGCGGGCCGGCCACGGCGGCGAGCGCAGCACGCTGTGAAACGTTCGACACGTTCGACGTCGAGTGCGACTGGAGGTTGGTCGCGGCAGCGGTCACCTCGGGTGGACCGATCATCCAGCCGACGCGCCAGCCGGTCATCGCGTACGTCTTCGCCACCCCGTTGAGCACCACGCAGCGCGGCGCGAGCTCGGGGACGAGCACCGGCATCGAGTACGAACGGTGGCTGCCAAAGGTGAGGTGCTCGTAGATCTCGTCGGTGACGACCCAGATGTCGTGCTCGACGGCCCATCGTCCGATCGCCTCGATCTCCTCGGACGGGTACACCGCCCCGGACGGGTTCGACGGTGACACGAACACGAGGAGCTTCGTGCGCGGCGTTCGGGCCGCCTCGAGCTGGTCGACGGTGATCTTGAACCCGGTCTCCTCGGTGGTCGGCAGCACGACGGGCGTTGCACCAGCGAGGCGGATCGGTTCGGGATACGTCGTCCAGTACGGAGCGGGCAGCAACGCCTCGTCGCCGTCGTCGAGCAAGGTGAGCAGCGTGTTGTACACCGCGTGTTTGCCACCGTTGGTCACGATCACCTGCGACGCAGTGATGTCGTACCCGGAGTCGCGCTTGGTCTTCGCGGCAATAGCCTCACGCAGCTCCGGCAACCCGGGCGTGGGCGTGTACTTGTGGTTCTTCGGGTCGCGGCACGCTTCCGCGGCGGCCTCGACGATGTGAGCCGGCGTCGGGAAGTCCGGCTCGCCTGCGCCGAAGCCGATCACGGGCTCTCCCGCGGCTTTGAGGGCCTTGGCCTTGGCGTCGACGGCGAGCGTGGCCGACTCGGCGATGGCCGCTACGCGCTTCGAGATTGCACTCATCGCACGCGATAGTTGCACTTGATGAGCCCCGCCTCGGACGACATTGCCATTCCCGCCGATCTCCTTCCCCGCGACGGGCGCTTCGGGTCCGGACCTTCGAAGGTCCGCCCCGAGGCACTCGAGGCGCTCGCCAAGACCGGTACGGAATACCTCGGTACGAGTCACCGCCAGGCCACCGTCCGCTTCATGGTCGGTGCGCTGCGCAACGGGCTCGCCGAGCTGCTCAGTCTCCCCGACGGCTACGAGATCATGCTCGGCAACGGCGGAACCACGTCGTTCTGGGACGCGGCCACGTTCGGCCTGATCGAACGGCGGAGCCAGCACCTCAGCTTCGGCGAGTTCAGCTCGAAGTTCGCGGGCGCCGTGAAGGCGGCGCCGTTCCTCGACGACCCGTCGGTGATCGCGTCGGAGCCCGGGACGCATCCCGACGCGGTCGCCGACCCCGACGTCGACGCGTACGCGCTCACCCACAACGAGACGTCCACGGGCGTGTCGATGCCGCTCCGGCGACCTGACGGCGCGAGCGATGACCAACTCGTGCTGGTCGACGCCACCTCGGGCGCGGGCGGGCTGCGCGTCGATCTGGGTGAAGTCGACGTGTACTACTTCGCGCCGCAGAAGGGCCTCGCGGCCGACGGTGGACTCTGGCTCGCCGCGGCGTCACCCCGCGCCTTGGAACGCATCGAGACGATTGCTGCGTCGGATCGCTGGATCCCGCCGTCGCTCGACCTCAAGATCGCGCTCGACAACAGCCGGCTGGATCAGACCTACAACACCCCAGCCTTGGCGACGATCTTCCTCGCCGCGCAGCAGGTCGACTGGATCAACAGCAACGGCGGGCTCGAATGGGCGGCATCTCGGTGTGACCGATCCGCGGCGACGATCTATGGGTGGGCGGAGGCGTCGAACTTCGCGACGCCGTTCGTGACCGACCCCTCCGATCGCAGCCACGTGGTCGCCACGATCGACTTCGACGCCGCGATCGACGCGATGCAGCTCAACACGGTGCTGCGCCGCAACGGCATCGTGGACACGGACTCGTACCGCAAGCTCGGCCGGAACCAGCTCCGCATCGCGCTGTTCCCGGCGATCGAACCTGACGACGTCGCCGCGCTCACAAGGGCGATCGACTACGTAGTGCAACGGCTCGATTGATCCACTCCTCGGTGTCGAGGCGGTGGTAACAGTGCTCGCTCGGCTCGATGTTCTCGACGAAGATCGCGTAGATGAGCGCCTGACGCAGCGCGGCGATCGGCGCGACCAGGTGCGCGGCACGCGCAGGGTCTGACCCGGGCACGGCCTCGCGCCAGGCGTCGTCCCACACCGGACACAGCTCGGCCTCGAAGAGCTCGCCCTTACCCGAGAAGAACGCGGGCCGGTCGAACAGTGCGTGACCGATGCCGCTGTCGGCCCAGTCGATCAACGTCGTTCCTCGCCAGTTTCCAGCGTGGAAGTCGCCGTGCACCAACGTCTCCGGCACCCCGCACTCCGCGAGCGCCGCGAAGCGAGCCGGGAGCTCGTCGAGCATGGCGGCGACCTCGGGCTGGACCGTGAACCGCTCGGCCTGCGCGATGAACGAATCGACACGCCAGTCGGGCAGGTGGTCGACGGCCCGGTCCCATCGTGACTGCACGTCGACCCACCTCCGGATCATCGTGGCGCGGTCGCCGGCAGGCGCGTCGTACTGGTCCTCACCCTCGACGTGCTCGAGCAACACGACGCCGTCGTCGCGCGCGATCAATGACGGTCCGATGCCGCCGACGAGATCGATCACCGCGCCCTCGTGAGCCATGAACGGCGGTACGGCCTTGAGCCACACCGGCCGGTTCGAGGTCGGCAGGCGCGCGACCAACGACAGGTTCCACGTGCGGAGCTGCTGCGGAGGGCCGGTACGGTCGACGAACTGATCGGCCCACGCGACGAGCTCGGCCACTCCGCCAGGCCGCGCCCACCGTGCCCGCGACGGATGATCCTCGACGGCGACCGTCGCAACCTCGAGCCCGGATGGCGGCTCGTCGATCTCCGCGAGGTACGACACCGCGCCGCCGTGCGGCGGCCAGCGCTCCTCGGTCTCGAGGATCCGCAGCACCGTGACATCGACGTCGTAGCGGTCGCGGGCGGCGGTGACCACCGGTGCGACCTCCATCCACCACGGCGTGTCGACCGTGAAGCGCGGCAGCGCGCCGAGCACCTCGCCGTCGCGGGTGCAGAGCACGAGTCGAACGTCTCTGGTCAGGGTTGACAGAATGCCTGGCCATGCCCAGCGCCGCCGAAGTCAAAGCTCAACTCACTGGTCCGGGCGGAGCGTTCGAAGTCGTCACCGAGGACGTCCGAGGACGGCCGATGCAGGTCTACAAAGACCGTATGAAGGCGCTGCGGCAGATCCCGGAGATCAGCATCGGGCGCGGCGATCAGGTATTCATCGTGCACGGCGAGCGCGAGTTGAACTTCCACGACTTCGTCGCGTTGTCCAACTCGGTCTCGTACGGCTTCCAGGCGCACGACGTGGGACATGGCGATCGCGTCGCGGTGCTGAGCCAGAACAACCCGGAGTGGTGCATGAGCTTCTGGGGCGCGGTCAACATCGGAGCGATCCTCGTCGGGCTCAACGGGTGGTGGACCACCGACGAGATCGTCTACGGGCTGCAGGACTCCGGCTCACACGTCCTGATCGCCGACGCGAAGCGGTTCGAGCGTGTTGCGGAG
Source organism: Acidimicrobiales bacterium (assembly GCA_035937605.1). Lineage (GTDB taxonomy): Bacteria > Actinomycetota > Acidimicrobiia > Acidimicrobiales > JACDCH01 > DASUCS01. Next base: position 4,700 of record DASZHU010000133.1, read on the forward strand.
CATCTCGACGACTGCCCCGACCTCGAGCACGTCTTCCTGATCGACGCGGACCCGAGTGACTTCGGCGACGACAAGCGGCTGCACCGGTTCGACGAGTTGACCGGCGCGCCAACCGACGCGCTACCGACGGTGCCCATCGACGAAGACGACTACGCGGTCATCTTCTACACGAGCGGCACGACCGGCCGGCCGAAGGGCGCGATCAGCACGCACCGCAGCATGGTCGCCAATTTGCAGAACACGATGTACAACGGCGTGGCCGGTCAGATGACCGGAGGCGGTGCAATCCCGCAGAACGCAGGCCAGACGGTGGCGCTGTTCACGTCGCCGCTCTTCCATGTGTCGGGTTGCCACTCGACGCTCGTCGTCGGGATGCTCGCCGGGCTGAAGCTCGTGATGATCGAAGGACGGTTCGAACCGCAGAAGGCGCTCGAGCTGATCCAGGACCACGGCGTCACGCTGTGGGCGACCGTCCCGACGATGGTCTGGCGCGTGTGCGAGGAGCCCTCGCGACACGACTACGACACATCAACCGTGCAGAGCGTCGCGTTCGGTGGCTCGCCGTCGGCCGATGAGCTGCAGCGCAAGGTGCGTGAGACGTTTCCGAACGTGAAAACGACGACGAACGCGTACGGCCTCACCGAGTCGTCGTCGGTCGCCACTGCGATCGGTGGCCAGGACGCAATCGACAAGCCGAACTCCGTCGGCCCTCCGGTGCCAACCCTCGAGCTGAAGATCCGCGACGAGCACGGCCACGAGGTGCCGACGGGACAGACCGGCGAGGTCACGATGTACGGCCCGCTCATCATGGCGGGCTACTGGAACAAGCCGGACGCCACGGCCGACACCGTGCGGGACGGATGGCTGTACACGGGCGACATCGGCTACGTCGATGCCGACGGGTTCCTCTACATCACCGACCGCAAGAAGGACATGATCATCCGCGGCGGCGAGAACATCTACTGCGTCGAGATCGAGAACCGACTCGTCGAGAACCCCGCCATCGCCGACGCCGCGGTGATCGGCGTGCCGCACCCGGAGCTCGGCGAGGAGGTGAAGGCGGTCGTGCAGCTCGAGCCCGGCTACACGTTGACCGAGGACGACGTGCGGGCCTGGGTCCGCGAGACACTCGCCAACTTCAAGGTGCCGGCCTACGTCGAGATCCGCACCGACAAGTTGCCCCGCAACGCGTCCGGCAAGCTCCTCAAGAACGTCCTACGGGGCGAGGGCGAGGTCTCGTTCGCCGAAACGATGTAGCGCTCTCCTGGCCTGGTATCGGGCGGCCGGGTCAGACGTCGGCGCCACCGCTGACATCCGACACGCGCTGTTTGCCGGCGGAGATCCACGGCATCATGCCGCGCAGCTCCTTGCCGACCTTCTCGACGGGATGCTCGGCGCCCTTCGCCAATAGCTCGTGGAACTTCGCGCGGCCACCGCGTGACTCGGCGATCCACTCCTCCGCGAACCGGCCGTCCTGGATCTCGTCGAGAATGCGACGCATCTCCTTCTTGGTTTCCGCGTTGATGATGCGCGGCCCTCGGCTGACGTCGCCGTACTTCGCGGTGTCGGAGATCGAGTACCGCATGCCCGCAATGCCCTCTTCGTACATGAGGTCGATGATCAGCT
>DASZHU010000134.1:0-2121 GCA_035937605.1 Acidimicrobiales bacterium
CAGATGACGATGTCGGCTTCGTTGATGAGATAGAAGGCGCCGGCGGTGCAGATGCCGTGCACCGCGCACACCACCGGCTTCCACACCTGCTGCCACTTCGGGCTCAGCAGCTCTCCCGGGTCCTCGTGATTCCACACGTCGTCGGGCTGGCCGTACGGCTTCTTGGTATCGAGACCGGCGCAAAAGGCGCTCTCGCCCGCGCCGCGCAGCACGACAGCGTGCACCGACGGGTCGTCTTTGACCCGCCGCCACGCGTCGCGCATCTCCTCGCACATCTGCCGGTCGAAGGCGTTGAGGACTTCAGGCCGGTTGAGCGTGATTGTCGCGACGTGGTCGGCGGAGGTCTCGTAGAGGATCGTCGCGTAGGGCATCACCGGCACCGCCAGACCGGTTGGCGCTTCTCGACGAACGCCCGCGGGCCCTCCTTGGCGTCGTCGGTGCGCACGACGCGCTCCCGGAACGTTTCCGCCATGATCTCAGCCTCGTACATCGGTAGGTCGAGCCCGCGGCGGATCGCGAGCCGGGTGCCACGCACCGCGAGCGGCGCGTTGCGGTTGACGATGCTCGCGATTTCCCGGGCCCGATCGAGCAGCCGCTCGTGCTCGACGACCTCGGAAACGAGGCCGAGGTCGAAGGCCCGTTGCGCGCCCATGCGTTCGTGGCGCCCCATCAGCGCCATCCGCATTGCGATGTTGGTCGGGAGGGCCCGGGCCAGCCGCACCACCTCGCGGCCGGAGACCACGCCGATGCTGACGTGCGGATCGAAGAACTCGGCCCGGTCCGACGCGATCACGATGTCACCGGTGGTGACCCAATCGAGTCCGGCCCCACAGCAGAGGCCGTTGATCGCGGCCAGGATCGGCTTGGTCATTGTCCGGAAGGGCGGGGTGCCCTCCTGCGGCGCCTCCCACTGCGGAAACGTCGAAAGGTAGGGCTCGTCGTAGACGACCCGCCCGTCCTCCGGGATTTCGGTGACGTCTGCGCCGGTGCAGAACGCCCGGCCGTTCCCCGTGACGAGCAGGAGCCAGACGTCATCGTCGGCCTCGGCGGCGGCGTACGCCCGGCGCAGTTCACCGATCATCATCGGGCTCAGGGCGTTGAGCTGCTCGGGCCGGTTGAGGGTGATCGTCGCGACGCGATCAGCGAGCTCGTATTGGATCGTTTCGAAGTCCATGGGTGCAGTCTCTCTCGGGTTTCGCGACCGTCGAAGTTGGTTGGAAATATCTATATGTAAGAGAGTATGGTCGGGCCTGTGCAGGCGCAATGCAGGAGGCGAGATGACTGATCCGCGGGTGCTGATGGAGCGCGACCACGAAACGGGGATCGCCCGCATCACGCTCGACAACCCGGCGCGGCGCAACGCCTATGACCCCGAGATGCGCGTCCAGTTCGGTGAGTACCTCGACGAGCTGTCCGTGGACGATGGCGTCAAGGTCGTGCTCCTCCGCGGGCAGGACGGCGTCTTCTCGACCGGTGCCGACATGGGCAACGCCTACACCTGGTACGAGTCGAGTGGAAACGGCAAGGGGAGCGACGATCCGAGGCGCCGGCCGAGCCAGCGCCGCCGCCTTTCCGTCGACCGCAAGACGTTCGGCTTTTACCACGAGCTGATGGGGTACCCCAAGGCGACCGTCGCCGAGGTCCGAGGCTACGCCCTCGGCGGCGGGCTCGAGCTTGCGCTCATGGCCGACATCGCGGTCGTGGCGCGCGACACCGTGATTGGCATGCCGGCGACCCGCTTGCTCGGGCCGGCGCTCGGCTCGCTGCATCTCTTCTTCCACCGGCTCGGGCCCGTGCTCACCCGCCGGTTGTTGCTCACCGGTGACACGTTGCCGGCCGCGGCGGTCGAGCACCTCGGCGTGTTCACCGAGGTCCTCGACGATGCCGACGTCGCGCCGCGAGCGGATTGGTGGGCTCGGAAGGTCGCCAAGATGCCGGCCGACGGGATCGTCATGGCGAAGGAGGCGTTCCGCCTCGTCGAACAGCTGCAGGCTTACCAGGGCGAGGAGGTGGCGAGCTACCTTTTCCACGCGTTCGGGACCAACCTGCAGTTCGAGGAGGGCGAGTTCAACTTCGTCAAAGCCCGCGCGGAGCACGGCACGAAGCAGGCGTTCGAGCTGC
>DASZHU010000135.1:0-6935 GCA_035937605.1 Acidimicrobiales bacterium
CGTCGACGCCGATCTGCGACCCGAAGGCAAGGACGGTCCACTCGCGCGCAGCCTCGACGCGTTCCGTTCGTACTACGAGAGCTACGCCGAGCCGTGGGAGCGGCTTGCGATGGTTCGCGCCCGCGGCGTGGCTGGTGACCGCGGTCTCTCCGAGCGGTTCTTCGCGGCGCTCGGGCCGTTCGTGTGGCGCGACGGCCTCACGGACGAAGAGCGGCGCGAGATCCGCCGGAGCAAGGCGCGAGTCGAACGCGAGCGGATCTCGACGAGCGAAGACGCTCAGTACCACCTCAAGCTCGGTCCCGGCACGTTGTCGGACATCGAGTTCACCGCCCAACTGCTCCAGCTCGAGCACGGCATCCGCGCGCCGGGCACGCGTGAGGCGCTCGACACGTTGTTGGCCGCGGGCGTGCTCGATGCCGACGACCACCGGGTGCTGACGGAGGCCCATCGGTTCTGCGAACGGACTCGCAATCGCTGGTTCCTCGTGAACAGCGCGCCGGGTGACACGTTGCCGCCGGGCCTCGAAGACCTCGAACGTCTGGCCGCGTCGCTGGGCACGTCCGCCCGACCGTTACGGGACGACTATCGCCGCGTCACGCGTCGATCACGTCGCGTCTTCGAACGCCTCTTCTATGGACGGGATCAATGAGGCACGAACAGCACTTCGCTGCCGATCGGACGGAAGCCCGCCGCGAGGCACGCCCGCACTGACGCCGCGTTGCCGGGTGCGACTTGTGCGAACAGCGGCTCGCCATCGTGCACGAGCGTCGCCGCCGCCGAGGCCAGCCGGCGCCCGAGACCACGTCCGCGCGCGCCCGGGGCGACCTCGTAGGCCATCTCCCACCGGCCCGCCACGCCGCGACCGACGACGAGCACGCCGTCGGGCTCGCCGGTCTGACGGTCGCCGTAGACGGCGACGTCGGGCCGGTACCTGGTCGCGCGTCGAACGCGCGGGTGGTCGCCGAGATCGGCGCGCCGCCACAGCTCGAGTGAATCGTCGGCCTGCTCGGCCCGTGGCGCCACCATGAGCAAGTCAATCGGCCCCGGCTCGGCACCGAGCCAACCGGCCAGGAAGAGGAGAAAGGCCGCCGACAGCGGCTGGCCGAGGTCCGACCGGTCGAGTCGCGAACGCACCGTCTGCTCGTCGATGTCCGCGGCGATGACGTGGTGCGCCGTCAGCCCGATGACGCAGTGCCTCGGGCCGGCCAACGCCGGCAGCATCGTGACGCCACCGTTCGCGAGTGGCGGCCGCCCGAAGGCGGCCTCCACCAGGATCTCGTGCAGCGGATGGCGCTCAGTGGCCACCCCCGTGTTGTTAGCAGCCAGGCTTGGTGTGGTTCACGAACTTCTCCGCCAGCTGCGGGAGCCGGGCCTTGATCTTGTCGGCCATTGCCTGCTTGAGCTTGCCGTTGGCGACGGCCTGATCGATCCTGGCCGAAGCAGCATCGACGATCGCCTTCTGCACGTCGGCGGGGCTCACGTTGTGCTCGTTGGCCACGTCGGCGACCGACTTGCCGCTCTTGAGCGCCGCCATGAGGTCAGGGGGGCTCACGCCGATCTTGTCGGCCGCGACCTGGATGACGTCACCAAGCAGGTTGGCGCGCGGCCCGAGCTTGCCAAGGCGACCGGGCTTCGCCGATGCGTTGTCCTTGAATGCCTGGATGATCGCGTCCTCTTGACTCTGCGTGATCGTGTTGTTGGCCACGAGGCCGTCGAGCACGCTCTTGAACCGGCCGCCTGCGCCGGGTGCCGGGCAGTTCGTCGACGGATCACTCGACGACGACGACGCCTGGGTGGCGACCGTGCTGACGGCGCCGGCCGGCAGCACGGAGTTGAGCGCAAATGCGCCGGCTCCGAGCGCCGTGATGATCCCGATGGATGCGATGAGCTTCTTCATGACGCTCACATTGTCGCCCGTTTGTTAGCGGCAAATAAAGCAGCGGCCAGAGATTGACGCGGCTACCCTGCCCATATGTCAGGACGCGGGTCTCAACATACGGGACTCTGGATGCCGGACTGGGACGGCGGGGCCTACGCGGCCAATACCGCGCACCACCGTCGCTTCGACGACCGGTTTCTCGCAACCCTCCCCCTGCGTACCACCGACTACGTCCTCGATCTCGGCTGCGGTGCCGGCGACCTCACCGCGAAGGTCGCCGCGTCGGTGCCGGAGGGCCACGTGGTCGGCATCGAGCCCCAGCCGTCGCTGCTGGTCGAAGCGCGTGCGCGAGCTCTCACCAACCAGACGTTCGTCGAGGCGCCGGCGCAGCGGATGACCGACGCCATCGGCGATGCAACGTTCGACGTGGTGTTCAGCCAGTCGGTCCTGCACTGGATCCCGATCGCGGAGCACCCGGGCGTCCTTCGGCAGTGCCGCGATGTCTTGCGGCCCGGGGGCGCGCTGCGAGTCGAGTGCGGCGGCGGCGACAACGTCCGGGAGATCGTCGCGCTCCTCGACGACGTGGCTCGATCGGTCGCAGGCGAACGCGCGCCGCGTGCTCCGTGGACCTTCGTGCACGCCGGCGCGTATCTCGACCTCTTGCTCGCCGAAGGGTTCCGCGTCGACGCCGGGTTCGTCCACACCGTCGCGCAGCGGCGCCCCTTCGACCGTGAAGGGATCATCGGCTGGCTCACGAGCCAGGCGGTGCAGGCCTACGAGGCCGATCTCACCACGGAGCAGCGCGGGGCGTTCCGAGCCGAGGTCCTGCGGCGCGTCGACGAGCTCGAACGCCCGGACGGTGGCTACGACCTCACCTTCGTGCGGCTGGATCTGCTGGCGTTCGCTCCCTGACGGGTGAAGACTCGCGGGCATGCCGGGGGTGATCGACAGCGATCAGCATCTGTACGAGCCGCGTGGGATGTGGGCCGACCACATCGACCCGTCGTTGCGGGCGGAAGCGCTCGAGCTCCACGACGACGATCGTGGGTTCACGTGGGTCACGTGGCGCGGACGGCGCATCGAGCTCGCCGACGTGCACCTGCCCGGCGACGTGAACAGCAACGGCAACCACCGGCGGCGGCTCCGGGCCGGCGAGCGGTCGTCGTACCGCTATGACGACGTGCTCCCCGATTCGTACTGGAGCCCGACCGCACGCGTCGCCTGGCTCGACGCTGTCGGTTTCGAAGAGGCGGTGTGCTTTCCCAACTTCGGTCTTCTGTGGGAGCGACGGCTCTCGGAATCGCTCCCCGCCCTCACCGCGAACATGGCCGCGTGGAATCGATGGTGCGCGTCGGTCGTCGTCGAGTCGCGCGGTCGACTGCATCCGGTCGCACACCTCACGTTGCGAGACCTCGAGTGGCTCGACGCGCAGTTGACGGCCCTCGACACCGCCGGCGTGGAGTTGGCGATGATCGCCCCGGCGCCGGTCGACGGACGGCCGTTGAGCCATCCCGACCACGAACGAATCTGGTCGTCGTTCGTCGAGCACGGCGTGTCGCCGGTGTTCCACGTCGCAGACCAGCCGCGCATGTTCGACGACTGCTGGTACCCGCCTGACGGCGATTCGTTCGTCCCCGCGATCGAGTCCGCGTTCATCTGGGTCCCGCCCGCGATCGCGTTGACGGACCTGATCCTCAACGGCGTGTTCGATCGTCATCCGGGCCTGCGCATCGGCGTCGTCGAGCTGAGCTCGATCTGGGTGCCGCAGTTCCTGTTGATGCTCGACGGCTCGCTCGACTTCACGAGCAAGCTCAACGGCGTCGACGTCACGCTCTCCAAGCGCCCGAGCGACTACCTGCTCGACCACGTTCGCATCTCGTCGTTCTCGTACGAAGACCCCGCCCGCCTCACGCGCAAGACCGGCGATGTGTACATGTGTTGCAGCGACTACCCGCACTCGGAGGGAACCGCGACACCGCTCGACGACTACCTGCGCGCGGGCTGTGAGCCCGCGGCGCAGCCGGGACTCTTCTCCCACAACATCGAACTGCTCTTGAGTCACTGACGAACAAGGAGGCGGTATGCCCAAGTACCTGCTCGAGGTCCGCTACACCCTCGATGGCGTGCGAGGGGTCGTCGCGAAGGGTGGCTCGGCGCGCAAGAGCGCGGCCCAGGCCGCGGCGAAGAGCCTGGGCGGCAAGCTCGACTCGTTCTACTTCGCGTTCGGCCGCAACGATGTGTACGCGGTGGCCGACATGCCCGACAACGAATCGGCTGCCGCACTGGCCCTCACGGTTTCCGCGGGCGGCGGGGCCACCGTGAGGACGGTCGTGCTCTTGAGCCCTGAAGACATCGACACCGCCACGAGCAAGGACGTGAAGTACAAGCCACCTGGTTCGTAGCGGGTAGGAAAGGGGGGCATGGCCGACGCGACCCTGCCCCGCCTCAAGTCCGAGGAGATTCGCCGCCAGCGGCTCGTCGTGACACGGCGCTTCGCGGGCGCATTGCTGGCCGCGGCCACGGCGGTGTTCATCCTCGTCACCCTGATCGGCGCCAGCGGCTGGCTCGGGTACGTGCAAGCCACCGCCGAGGCGTCGATGGTCGGTGGTCTCGCGGATTGGTTCGCCGTCACCGCGCTGTTCCGTCATCCCCTCGGCATCCCGGTCCCGCACACCGCGATCATCCCGGAGCGCAAGGACCAGTTCGGCGAGACCCTGGGCGACTTCATCCAGGACAGCTTTCTGACGCCCGACACCATCGTCGCCCGCGTTCGCGGCGCGCGCGTGAGCGATCGTCTCGCCACCTGGCTCTCGGATCGAGCCAACGCGGAGCGACTCGCCGGCCACATCGCCGATGGCGCGGTCGCGATCGCGGATCTCGTCAAGGACGAAGACGTGCACGCCACCCTCGAGGCGATCGCCCGCGAACAGCTCGACCGAGTCGCGCTGGCGCCGATGGCCGGACGGGCACTTCGAGCCGTCACGGCCGAGAACCGTCACGAAGACCTCATCGACTCCGCGCTGCGCGGACTGTTCCACGCGCTCGAAGAGCACGCGGACGACCTCAGGAGGCGGTTCGAGGAGAAGTCGCCGTGGTGGCTGCCCGGGGCCGTCGAGGACCGCATCTTCGACCGGCTCCTCCTCGGCGCACAGACCGTGCTGCGCGACATGACCGACAACCACGAGCACGGCCTGCGCGTCGAGCTCGACGCGCGCATCGAGAAGCTGATCAACGATCTCGAGACCTCGCCGGAGCTGCGGGCGCGCGGCGAGCAGCTGAAGCACGACCTACTGAACCAGCAGCAGCTGCGCGAGTGGGTCGCGGGCGCGTGGACCGAACTCAAGGCCCAGCTGCGGGCGTCCGCGGCCGATCCGCAGTCCGAGCTGCGCAGCCGGTTGACCGATGCGATCGTGGCCGGCGGCACCCGCTTGCGCGATGACCCCGCGCTGAAGTCGATGGTCGACGAGGGCGCCGAGACGGCGGTGCGTTACGTCGTCGAACGGTTCGACGGCGAGATCGCGGCGCTCGTGACGAGCACCATCGCGCGGTGGGATGGTGAGGAGACGGCGCGTCGCCTCGAGCTGCTGCTCGGCGCCGATCTGCAGTTCATCCGCATCAACGGCACCGTCGTCGGAGGCGTCGCGGGCCTCGTGCTGCACTCGATCGCGCAGGCGCTCTCCTGACTCGTTGCGTTGGGCTCAGAGTGCGCCATTCGGCTTCACATTGATGGCCTCGACGGCGACGCCCTTCAGGATGCGGATCGCGAGCTGTCCGTTGTTCAGCGACGCCTCGACCGAGCTGCCGTAGCCGGCGGGAACGTCGAGCTCGCGCTCGTAGCCGCCGTACTCCCATTCGGACAGCAGGTAGTCGCGCGGGGCCGCGCTCCGCAGCCGTGCCCAGAACCGAAGGCACTGGTCCTTCAACTCGATCGTGACGTCGTCAGGTGTGACCGCGGGTAGCGGCGCCACCACGACCACTGCACCGGTCGTCTCGTACATGTTGACCGGCACCTGCTGCGTGCGCATCGTCGCTTCGGTGGCGGCGGTCGCGTCCTTGACCGCTTGGTGAGAGAGCTGCTCGGTGGTCACCCGCGCACGGTACCCCCCGCACGCTGACGACGATTCCCTCCCCGGTCGGAAGGGCTGCAACGGGGGGCGGCGAACTCATTACCGGTGCAGATGTCTCGCCGTGATCTCCTCCGGGCCGGTGTGGCCGCGGGCTCCCTCGCCGCGTTGGCCCCGGCCACCCGGGCGCTGGCCGCCTCGCAGTCCGGCGCGTCCCGAGGGCTGCGGCGGCCGGATTCGCTCCCCGATCCGTCGCGTCCGATGGGCACGCCGGATGCGTCCCTGCCCTTCGATCACGTCATCTGCTGGATGATGGAGAACCACTCGTTCGACAACTACTTCGGCATGCTGTCGCGTCACGGCCAGCCGAGGGCCGACGGCTTCCGGCTCGATCACGGGGGGCGCCCGACGGCCACGTGCTACGACGCCAGGGGCCGCGCGGTGCGCGCCTTCAAGCTCCACGACGGCTGCGAGGGCGGAGGCGTGTCACAGAGCTGGGACGTCACGCACCGCAGCATCAACGGCGGACGGATGGACGGATGGGTCACGGCCCAAGGTGACGACCAGCCGATGGCGTACTGGGATCACGAGACGCTGCCCTTCTACTACTCGCTCGCCTCGACCTTCACGCTCGCGAACCGCTGGTTCTGCTCCGCTCCGTGCCAGACGTATCCGAACCGTCGGTTCCTCATGGCGGGCACGGCGTTCGGCAACATCTCGACCGACACCTCGTCGATCATCAGCACGACGTCGCCGTTCATCGCCGCGCCCCCGCCGAACGGAACGATCTTCGACCGGCTGCACGCCTCCGGCATCTCGTGGAAGAACTACTTCACGGATCTCCCGGGCACCGGCATCATCCCAACGATCATCGAGAAATACCCGCAGAACATCGTGCCGATCGCGCAGTTCTTCGCCGACTGCGCCGCGGGCACGCTGCCGGCGGTGTCCTTCGTCGATCCGGAGTTCGGCGCGTTGGGCGAGGTGGGCGG
>DASZHU010000136.1:0-5827 GCA_035937605.1 Acidimicrobiales bacterium
GAATGCGCTCGTCGATCTCACTTGCATAGTCGTACCGGCCGACCGTGGTAGCCGGTGCGGGCGACGATTCGTTCCGCGCCTCCGGGCCACATCGTGAGCCGCACCTCCGCACCGGCCGCGGGATCAGTGCCCGGCTCCATCCGGAGCCACGCGATCGGCGCGCGTGACGATGCGCGCGCACCCGCCGCGTGAATCGAGTCCTTGATGCCGGCTCGGGTCTCGGGGGCGAGGTACTGCCACACGATGGAGTGGAAGATCACGGTCGCACGGCCCTCTCGGCGATCGCGCAACTGGTCGTCGACCCACGCGTGCGCGTCGGCTCGGTCGATCTCGACTGGAGACGACTTCGCGATCGCCAGCGCCGCATCGAGCGCCGCGAACCGTTCGACCTGGTCCGCCCAGACGAAGGAACGCAACAGTTGACTGCCTTCCGCGGAGCCGGCGTCGATCGGACTGCGGTCACAGCCTCGGCGTTCCACGACAACCGCGCTCGCGTCGAGTCGGGGCAACGGATCGTCGTACACGCCCGCGAATCGCAGCGACGACTGTGGATCACCGAATGCGGTCGAGTCGGCGCCGCCTTCGTAGCGATAGTGGTCCCAGCGCAGGTTGAGGCCCGCGCTCGTGCCCACCTCGAGCACACGCAGCGGTAGACCCGTCGTCGATGCGACCTCGAGGAAGCCCGGCAACAGCGACGCGCAACGGCCGACCTCGTTCGTCTGCACGGCTCGAGACAGCGAAGCAATCATCGCGTCGCGATACGTCGCGATCGTTGCCAGAAAGGCTTCCGTCGGATCGCTCGCCGGCTCGTCGGGATCGAAGCGTCCTCCGACCGATGGGTAGTACGCCGCCAGTTCTGGTGCATCGCCGTCGAGCACGAGTCGGTGTACGCCGCCCATGAGCCGCAGGGGCAGCGCGTCGAGCACCGGCTCGACGTCGGGCGGCGTGTGCTCGAGCACGTCGGCGCACACGCCACCGCGCATCGCGTCGTCCACGACGGCGCCGAGCAGTCGCCCGTACAGCGGGCTCGTCGGCGCGACGTCGCGCTGGAACCGGAACGCGTTCAGGATGGGTTCGCCCACGGTCACGCGGGTGTGGCCTTGCACACCCCAATGAGCTCGCCCACCCCCTTGAAGGACTTCTTGCGCTGACGGGAGAACGCAACGCCGCGCAGGTCGCCCACGGCGGCGCGCACCGCGGCAGTCACGACGACTTCACCGCCATTCGCTGACTCCGCCACCCTCGCCGAAACGTTCACCACGTGGCCGATGACGTCGTCGCGCGTCGCGACGACCTCGCCACAGTGCACCCCTGCCCGCATCCGCAGCGGCTCGGGCGCGATCGTCAGCAACTCGAGGCACGCATAGACGGCGGCGTCGGGCGACGGGAACGACAGCATGAGGCCGTCACCCAGGTGCTTCACGATGCGGCCGCCGCGGCTGCGCACCACGGGCCCGACGCGGCGCTGGTGCTCGGCCAGCAACGCCGACGCGGCCTCGTCGCCGGCCTTCGCCGTGAAGCGAGTGAAGCCCTCGAGATCGGTGAAGGCGATGGCGAGGTCGGTCGTGACGCCTTCGTCTGGCTTCGCTTCGCTGCTCCACGACAGCATCTGGATCGCGTTCAACCCGATCGAGGTCAGCGCCGATGGCCGGCGCTCGACCGAGCGTTCGAGGAACCGTTGCACCATGTCGAGCGTGGTGGTCGTCGACAGAGGGTGACGCCCGGGCTCGTCGAGCCACTTGCGATCGACGACACCAACCTCGACTGCCGTGTCGACGAGGTCGGGATCGCGCTGCAACAGGCTGGCCATGCGCTCGGCGAGCGCGATGCGCCATGACGACAACGCGGACGTCCCGGCCTGTCGAGCATCGTCGGCGAGCGGCATGCGGATCACCCTACGCTCCGAGCATGTCCTCCCAAGATGTGACGCTGACCACACCTGACGGACCGATGCGCGCGTACGACGCCGCGCCGAACGACGCCCGCACCGCGGTGATCGTGATACCCGAAGCGTTCGGGTTGAACGGTCACATCGAAGAGGTGACGGATCGGTTCGCAGCAGCGGGACACCGTGCCGTCGGTCTCGACATCTTCCATCGGTCGGGCGGCGGTACCGCGCCGTACGACGACTTCTCGAAGGTGCTGCCGCTGTTCGAGGGCCTCACCGACGAGGGCCTGCTCGACGACATCGACGCGGCCCGCGCGCATCTCCACGGGGCCGGCCTCGCAGACGGTTCGATCGGCATCGTGGGCTTCTGCTTCGGCGGGCGCACCACGTTCCTCGCCGCGTTGCGTCGCCCGCTCGGCGCCTCGGTTGGCTTTTACGGCGGCGGCATCGTCACCGGCCGGTTCCCGCAGTTCCCCGAGCTGATCGACGAGAGCGCGCGGCTGCAGAGTCCATGGCTCGGGCTGTTCGGCGATGCCGACGGGAGCATCCCGGTCGAGGACGTCGAGCGGCTCCGGGCCACGCTCGACGCCGAGACCAAGGTCGATCACGACATCGTGCGCTACGCGGACGCCGAGCACGGCTTCCACTGCGACCAGCGGCCGTCGTTTCACGCGGATGCGGCGGCCGATGGCTGGCAACGCACGCTGGCGTGGTTCGCCGACCATCTCGGCTGAGGGCCAGACCCTGCCCTTTCGCGCCGTGATGGTGAACCCGACGGCGCACGCAGTACCGTCTGTGCCGTCATGCTCCTCGACTCAGTGAGCAGCCCGGCAGACCTGCGCCGGCTCTCCTATCCAGAGCTCGAACAGCTCGCCGGTGAGATCCGCGAGTTCATCGTGGAAGCGGTGACCCGGCGCGGCGGCCACCTCGGTTCGAACCTCGGTGCCGTCGAGCTCACCCTGGCCGTGCACCGCGTGTTCGAGTCACCACGCGACATCGTGCTGTGGGACACGGGACACCAGGCCTACGTCCACAAGATCGTCACCGGCCGCCGCGCCGACTTCGACGACCTGCGCCAAGCCGGTGGCCTCTCGGGCTATCCGAGCCGCTCGGAATCCGAGCACGACTGGGTCGAGAACAGCCACGCGTCGACCATCGTGAGCTACGCACACGGTCTTGCGACGGCGCTCGAGCTCGATCCCGAGGACCACCCAGACCGGCGCATCGTGGCGGTGATCGGCGACGGCTCGATGACCGGCGGCATGGCCTTCGAGGGCCTCAACAACATCGGGCACTCGGGCAGCAAGGCCATCATCATCCTGAACGACAACGGCCGCTCGTACGCGCCGACGGTGTCCAAGCTCGGCAGCTCCGTTGCGCGGCTGCGCGTCAACCCCGCCTACGTCAAGCAGCGCGCCCGGGTGGATCGCTTGATCCGCGAGCTGCCCCTCGTCGGTGACCGCGTCGAGCGCGGTCTGCAAGCCGCGGTCGCAGCGCTGCGCGAGTACTTCGAGCCTCAGGCGTTCTTCGAAGACCTCGGTGTGCGGTACACCGGGCCGTTCGACGGCCACGACGTGCGCGGCCTCGAGGGCGCGTTGCGCGATGCCGCCGAGTTCGACGGCCCGATCGTCGTCCACGTGCTCACGCAGAAGGGCCGGGGGTACGCGCCCGCAGAGAACGACCCGATCAAGTGCCTCCACGACATGAGCGAGGCCAAGCCGGGCTCGTATACCGCCGCGTTCACCGAGGCGCTCATCAAGGCCGCCGAGGAGCATCCGGAGCTCGTCGCCATCACTGCGGCGATGCCGGATTCGACCGGGCTACTGCCGTTCGGCGAGCGTTTCCCGGGCCGGGTGATCGATGTCGGCATCGCGGAGCAACACGCAGTCACTGCCGCCGCGGGTATGGCGATGGGCGGCTTGCGCCCGGTCGTCGCCGTGTACGCGACCTTCCTCACGCGGGCCATCGACCAGGTCATGTACGACGTCGGGCTGCATCGCCAGCCCGTGATCTTCTGCCTCGATCGCGCCGGCATCACCGGTGACGACGGCGCATCGCACCACGGCGTGCTCGACATGGCGCTACTGTCGAAGGTTCCCGGGATGACGATCCTTGCGCCGTCGTCGTACCAGGAGCTCGGTCAAATGTTGCGCGACGCGCTCGACATCGTCGAAGGACCTGTCGCCATTCGATGGCCGAAGACGAACGCGCGCAACGTGCCGGCCGACGAGGTCGGCCATGGCCTCGCCGCGCACCGGCTCCGCGAAGGGCGCGACGTGTGCATCCTTGCGGTGGGCAAGATGGTCGAAGCGGCCGAGGCCGCCGCGGACGAGCTCGCGGCCGAAGGGGTCTCCGTCACCCTGTGGGACGTGCGCGCCGTGAAGCCGCTCGACCCGCGGATGGTTCTCGACGCCGAGCGCCATCCGCTCGTGGTCACCGTCGAGGACGGCGTCCGTGAAGGCGGCGCCGGCAGCGCGATGGCAGATGCGATCGCCAACGCGGCGCTCGACGAAGGCCGCGTCGGCCCGCCGGTTCGGGTGCTCGGCACACCGATGGCGTACATCCCGCACGGCAAGGCCGACGAGATCCTCGCCGAGCTCGGCCTCGACGCCGCCGGCGTCGCCGGCGAGGTGCGCCGGCTGCTCGCCGCGCTCGTCGCCCGCTGACACCCGCCAGAATTTCTCGGGCCGACCGCAAGGTCCGGTGCGTCACGCCGTTCTAAGGACGCAGCGGATCTCCCTCCCGAAAATCGCTGCGTCTGTTGCTGAGGCGCCCCTCCGACCCCCGGGGCGCTTCAGCATTTTTGGGCCCGCCGAGCTTGTCGCAGATGACACGCAACAACCCGCGTTGCTACTCTCTGCGTCAACTTGCTGCGAGATCCCGCTGGGGGCGACACCAAGGGGGGAAGGCCCGGGCCACAATGGTCCGGGCCTCGTCGCGTTCGGCCCTCGGGCGATCAGCCGGGTTCGGCGCCCACGATCGACACGAAGCTCACGCACTGACCGGGAGCGCCGCCGAGGTTGTGCGTCAGCCCGAGCGAGCGGCCCTGGTCGACGGTGGCGATCTTGCGCTCGGCCGGCGCCTCCCCGCGGAGCTGGAGCCAGCACTCGAACAGCATCCGGAGGCCTGACGCTCCGATCGGGTGGCCGAACGACTTGAGCCCGCCATCCGGGTTGACCGGGAGGTCGCCGGCGAGATCGAAGGCGCCGTCGAGGACGTCCTTCCACGCGTGGCCCCGCTCGGAGAAGCCGAGATCTTCCATCAGGACCAGCTCGGTGGGCGTGAAGCAGTCGTGTACTTCGGCCATCGCGAGTTGCGAGCGCGGATCGGTGATCCCCGCTTGCTGGTAGGCATCTTCCGACGAGCGGACCACCTCGGTGAACGTCGTGTAGTCGTAGTCGGGATCGATCGGCCCCGCGGCCGGGCCCGCGGCGAACGACAGTGCCTTCACGTACAGCGGCTTGTCCGTGTACTTCGACGCGTCCTCGGCGCGCACGATGATCGCGGCCGCCGATCCGTCGGACACGCCCGAGCAGTCGAAGATTCCGAGCTGTCCCGCGATGAGCGGCGATGCGGAGATGACCTCCTTCGGCACCTCCTTGCGGAACTGCGCGCGGGGGTTGCGCGCTCCGTTGAAGTGGTTCTTCCATGCGATGCGGGTCAACACGTCCTTCATCTCCTCTTCGGAGACACCGAACTTGTTGCGGTACGCCGGCGCGAGGAACGAGAACGTCGCGGGTGCGGTCATCGGCACGCTCGTGCCGTCGTGCGGCGCCACCGTGCCGACCAGGCCGGAGAAGCCCGAGTCCTTCAACTTCTCGACACCGACCGCCATTACGACGTCGTACGCGCCCGACGCGACTGCGTAGCACGCGTTGCGGAAGGCCTCCGATCCCGTGGCGCAGTAGTTTTCCACCCGGGTCACGGGCTTGTAGTCCA
>DASZHU010000137.1:0-2755 GCA_035937605.1 Acidimicrobiales bacterium
ACCTCCCGCCGATAGACGCCCGCATGCGCGAGATCATCAAGGAGCAGCAGCCGTTCATTCGTGACGAGATCGACGCGGATCGGGCGCGTGTCGTGTTCGAGGATCACAAGTACAAGCTCGAGATCATCGAGGACGCGTCGACCGACCCGATGTCGGCGACGGAAGCGGGGCTGGTACGCACGTACGAGAACCCCCCGAATTTCATCGACCTGTGCCGCGGCCCTCACGTCGAGCACACGGGCCGGCATCTCGGGCACTTCAAGCTCATGCGCGTCGCCGGTGCGTATTGGCGTGGTGACGAGAAGAAGCCGCAACTGCAGCGCATCTACGGCACGGCGTGGGCTTCGAACAAGGAGCTCGACGAGCATCTCCACCGGCTCGAGGAAGCCGCGAAGCGTGACCACCGCAAGCTCGGTGTCGAGTTGGATCTCTTCAGCTTCCCGGAGGAGATCGGCTCGGGCCTCGCCGTGTTCCACCCCAAGGGCGGGCTCATCCGCAAGCTGATGGAGGACTACTCGCGCGATCGCCATGCCGCCGCGGGCTACGAGTTCGTCAACTCGCCGCACATCTCGAAGGCCGACCTCTTCGAGACGTCGGGCCACCTCGACTGGTTCGCCGACGGCATGTTCCCGCCGATGGAGCTCGATGAGGGCCAGCGGTACTACCTGAAGCCGATGAACTGCCCGTTCCACATCCTCATCTTCCGCAGCCGCCTGCGGTCGTACCGCGAGCTGCCACAGCGGTTCTTCGAGTTCGGTTCGGTGTACCGCTACGAGAAGTCGGGCGTGATCCACGGCCTCACGCGCGTGCGCGGAATGACGCAGGACGACGCGCACATCTTCTGTTCGAAGGAACAGATGCCCGGCGAGCTGCGCTCGCTGCTCACCTTCGTGCTCGACCTGTTGCGCGACTACGGCCTGACGGACTTCTACCTCGAGCTGTCGACGAAGCCCGCAGGCAAGGCCGTCGGTACCGACGAGGAATGGGACGAGGCAACGGAGGCGCTGCGCGCCGCAGCGCTCGACATGGATCTCGAGCTGGTCATGGACGAAGGCGGTGGCGCGTTCTACGGGCCGAAGATCAGCGTGCAAGCGCGGGACGCGATCGGTCGGACCTGGCAGATGTCGACCATCCAGGCCGACTTCCAGGAGCCGCAGCGCTTCGGCCTCGAGTACATCGGTGCCGACAACGAGCGCCACCGCCCGGTGATGATCCACCGCGCCCTGTTCGGCTCGGTGGAGCGCTTCTTCGCCGTGCTCGTGGAGCACTACGCCGGCGCGTTCCCTGCGTGGCTCGCGCCCGTACAGGCACGCGTGCTGCCGGTGACCGCGGACCACGAGCCTTACGCGGTGCGTGTCACCGAGCGCCTGAGAGCCGATGGCTTCCGCGCGGACATGGTCGAGGCGTCTGAGGGACTCGGCAGCCGCATCCGCAAGGCCAAGCTCGAGAAGCTGCCCTACGTGCTCGTGGTCGGCGGCGACGATGTGGACCACGGCACGGTCGGTGTCAACGCGAGGGGGAGTGAGCAGCCGGAGCGCGACGTTCCGGTCGACACCTTCGTCGCTCGCCTGGCCGGGGACGTCACCGCGAAAGGGTGAGTGGTATCGAACGTCTCTGGGCCGGTTGGCGCAGTGAGTACATCGACGCGGTGACCGCGCCGGACGACGACGCGCGAACGTCGGTGTTCAAGCGCATCCTCGACAGCGGTCTTCCCGACTCGGAGACCCACATCTTGTGGCGCGGTCCGCAGACCTTTGCGATCCTGAACCGCTTCCCCTACATCAGCGGGCACGTGCTGGTGATGCCGTACCGCGAGGTCGGCGATGTCGAGGGGCTGAGCCACGCCGAGCACGCGGAGATGTGGGGCACGGTGCGCTCCGCCGTGGTCGCGATCAAGTCCGCCTACCACCCCGATGGCCTCAACATCGGCATGAACCTCGGGGCGGCCGCCGGAGCCGGCGTGCCTGGCCACCTCCACGTGCACGTGATGCCGCGGTGGAGCGCCGATTCCAACTTCATGACTGCGGTCGCCGAAACCCGCGTGTTGCCCGAAGCGCTACCGGCCACGTGGGAGAAATTGCGCAACGCGTGGCCCGCGTAGCCACAATCGAGTCGTGCCCAGCGACGGCGAACACGTGAGCGACGAGCTCCCCGAGGAGCTCGATGCCTCCAACTTCGTCGGCCCGTACATGTTCCCCGACAACAACCGACGTCGCATACCGGCGGTGCTGTACGCCGTGCTGGGGCTCGCGGCGATCCTCGCGTGGTTCGCGACGCGCAACAACGATCCCGTGCTCGTCAACGGGGGTCTGCTCGCGGGCGGCATCGCGCTCGTGCTGTTCGGCGCGTACTCGTACCAAGCCGGCTTCGACCTCGAGGTCGACGAGCGCGACGCACTTGTGGCGGCAACGAAGACGGTCGGCTTCCCCGTGGGTCACGCGTCCGCGCAGATGGGTTGGCGCGGGCTGCGGAGCAAGCCGACGTGGCGGATCCTCGTGTACTCGAGCGAGGAGCCGCCGACCAAGCGAGGGCTTGTGCTCGTCGACGGTGTCAACGGTGAGGTGCTCGAGCACTTCGTCGAGGACAACCCCGAGGACTGGACAGACCTCTCGACCTAGTGGCCCGTCAGGCAACGTTTGCGCGTTTCACAAGTTCGCGAAGTGCGTGGTGGTGGGCGTTGCGGTTTCGCCAGGCGATGTAGCGGCGGATCATGCGGCCTTGTTCTTGGTGTGAGGCGTGGTCGGTGCCGTCGAGC
>DASZHU010000138.1:0-3191 GCA_035937605.1 Acidimicrobiales bacterium
GACGAGTGCCCGCCGCTGCCGTCGCCCGCCGGCGTCGTGCGGGCCGCGGTCGAGCGTACGGCCGCATGGGCCGCGCGGGCCGCGGCAACGCCCCGCGGCGACGGCCAGGCGCTGTTCGGCATCGTGCAGGGCGGCATCGACACGGCGCTGCGGGCCGAGAGCGCGCAACGAACCGTCGCGCTCGGGTTTGACGGGTACGGCATCGGCGGACTCTCGGTGGGGGAGAACCGCGAGGAGATGGGTCCCGCGTTACGCGCCGCGATCGACGAGCTACCCGGTGATCGCGTGCGCTACCTGATGGGGGTCGGTGATCCGGCGCGGCTCGTCGACGCGGTCGCGCTCGGGGTCGACCTGTTCGATTGCGTGCTGCCGACCCGTCACGCCCGCCACGGGACGGTGCTGACCGACGCCGGACGCTTCAACCTGTCGAACGCGAGGTTTCGCACCGATCCGGAGCCCCTCGACCCGTCGTGCCCCTGCCGGGTCTGCGGCCGTTGGTCGCGGGCGTACCTGCGTCACCTCCTCTCGGTGCACGAGCCGACCGGGGCCCGCCTCGTGACGCTGCACAACCTGGAATGGCTCGTGCGGTTCGTCGCGACCATGCGCGAGACGATCCGTGCCGGCACCTTCGACGCGTTTCGAGCCGCGACCCTGGCGATCTGGGGGGCGTGAGGGGCTGGACTACGGTGGACGCCGCCATGCCCGCCGAAGCCAGGTAGACGTCGCCATGGGGATCATCTTCCTCCCCCTCATGTTTCTCGCGCTGTATCTCATCGTGATCTTCCCGCAGCAGCGGCGCATGCGCGCCCATCAAGCGCTCGTGTCCGTTCTCGAGCTGGGCGACGAGGTCATGACCACATCGGGGATCCTCGGCACGATCACTGCGATCGACGACGAGGTGCTGCATCTCGAGGTCTCACCCGGGGTCACGCTGCGCATCGTGCGTGCCGCGGTCGCCCGGCGCATGACCGGTCCGGAACCGGAGCCCGAGCCCTCGCCCGCCGACTCCCTCGCCGATGAGCCGTCGCTCGACGTCGGCGAGCCGGCCGGCGCGCCCGCCGGTGGAGAGTCATCGGGTACCGACAACTGATGCGCCGTTCGAGAGCGCTCTCACTCATCATCACGGTCGTCATCGCGGTCGGCTGGCTCACGTACACGCTGACGCTCGGCGCGCACTCGCCCCAGCTGGGCCTCGACCTCCAGGGCGGCACGTCCGTCGTGCTCGGCGTGAAGGCCGGCCAGACGGCCACGAACGATCAACTCGATCGCGCCATCTCGATCATCCGCCGACGCGTCGACGGTCTGGGCGTTGCCGAGCCGGAGATCACCCGGCAGGGCAACTTCATCGTCGTGTCGCTCCCGGGCGTGAAGGACGCGCAACACGCGATCGACTTGGTGGGCCGCACGGCCAAGCTCCAGTTCCGGCCGTACTGCACCGGTCTGCCGACACATCTGCCCGACGCCACGTACACCAGCGCCCTCGACCCGTCGTCGACCGGCTTGTGCGTCAAGCCGTCGTCGGACACCAGCGGGAGCACCGCGAACACGACGACCACGGCATCGACCGCGTCGGCCGCGAGCGCCACCACGGGCGCACCGGGAGCGAGCTCGACCACCGCGTCCACGGCTCCCACCTCGACCACCGCGGCCAGCGGCTCGGGCGAGGGCGTTCCGCCCGCCGGGCACCTGTCCGCGGCGCAGACGTCCGGCTCGAGCGCATCGACCGCCACGACCGCGGCCACGCCCACTACGGCGGCGACCGCAACGAGCGCGCCACAGTCGTCGGTACCGGCGGCTCCTGGTGCGTCCTCGACGACGGGTACCACGCAGCCGGCCAACCCACTGCCGTGCGGGCAGGCCGGTGACCAAGCCAGCGTGACCGCTGACGACAAGCCGATCATCGCCTCCGACGACCAGAACAAGACCGGTACACCCAACGCGTGCGACGTCCTGGGACCGGTGTCGTTGAGCGGTGAAGCGGTGTCGAGCGCGCAGGCGTCGATCCCCCAAGGAGCGTGGGTGGTCGAGTTGCAGCTGAAGAGCTCGGGCCTCGACGGGTTCAACGTGCTGTCGCAGCACTGCTTCAACAAGGACACGACGTGCCCTGGTGGCCGCACCGCGATCGTGCTCGACGGCCAAGTGCAATCGAACCCCGCTCCGCAGACCGCCACGTTCACCAGCACGCAGATCGAGATCAGCGGCAGCTTCACGCAGAAGCAGGCCGATGACCTCGCGCTGGTCCTCAACTACGGCGCGCTGCCGGTGCAGTTGCAGCAGGAACGCGTCGAGACCGTCTCGGCGACGCTCGGCCGCGACTCGCTGCATGCCGGACTCATCGCCGGCCTCGTTGGTGTGGTCGCCGTTGCGATCTACATGGTCCTGTACTACCGGGCCCTGGGCGTGGTGGTGATCCTCGGACTCGGCGTGTGGTCGGCGTTGAACTACTCGATCATCACTGCGCTGTCGAGCTCATCGGGACTCGCGTTGAGTCTGTCCGGGGTGACCGGCATCGTCGTGTCGGTCGGCGTGACCACCGACTCGTACATCGTGTACTTCGAGCGGATGAAGGACGAGATCAAGTCGGGGAAGACTGTTCGGTCCGCGGTGGACCACGCGTTCAAGCTTGCGTGGCGCACGATCGTGGCGGCCGACCTCGCGTCGTTCATCGGCGCGGCGCTGCTCTTCTGGCTGACGGTCGGCGCAGTCCGCGGGTTCGCGTTCTTCCTCGGACTGTCGACCCTGCTCGACCTCATCACGGCCTACTTCTTCAAGCGCCCCATGGTCGCGCTGCTGGCGCGCAGCCGCTTCCTCACGGAGGCACGCTGGATCGGCGTGCGGGCCGGCCTCGGTGACGACGTCCACGAGCGCGAGCGGGCCGCCGCGATCGCGCCCGCCGGAGGTGGACGATGATCGTGTCCGACGCCGAGTTGAAGCCGCCGAAAAAGAGGGGTGCGTTCGGCCGGCTCTACCACGGCGAGACGAACATCGACTTCATCGGCCGCACGAAGCTCTGGTTCACGCTGTCGGCGATCTTCCTCCTGCTCGGGATCGGCTCGCTGGGCCTGAAGGGCCTCAACCTCGGCATCGACTTCAAGGGCGGCGCCGTGTTCGAAGTGCCGTCGAAGACGCTGACGATCAATCAGACGCGTGACGCGCTCGGACCGCTCGGGTTGAGGGATCCGAAGATCCAG
>DASZHU010000139.1:0-2824 GCA_035937605.1 Acidimicrobiales bacterium
CTGCTCGGCCTGCACGAGCAAGCTCTCCAGGATGCGCTCGCCGGCCTTGTCGTGCACCACGAGATCGGAGATGGAGTCGCACTCGGGCGTGGCGTACTCGGGGTGCGAGCCGACGTCGAGGTACAGGCGCGCGCCGTTGGCGAGGAACACGTTGGAGCTGCGCCCCCATGACACCACCCGCCGGAACAGGTAACGGGCGACCTCGTCAGGGCTGAGGCGGCGCTGCCCGCGCAGCGTACAGGTGACGCCGTACTCGTTCTCGAGACCGAAGATCCTGCGTTCCATGTTCGACCCCGCACGCTACCGGGCCGCGCCTAGCGTGGAGTGGTGCCTGAGTTCCGCATGGTGCGCTTGATGACGGCGACCAACGCAATCGAAGCCCGCATCATCGCCGCTCGCCTCGGCTCCGAAGGCATCGTCTGGGAGCTCAGAGGGTCGGTGGACGGTCCGTTCGCCGTGGGACCCGTCGACGTCCTCGTCGACTCGGACGGCTTCGAGTCGGCCAAGGAGCTGCTCCTCCTGGACGACGTCGAGTCGTCGTTCGCGGGCGAGGCGCGGCCGGTGCGGGAGACCACGGGACGCGACGTGCTGTGGGCGGTCCTCGCGCTGATCCTGCTCGCGCTGTTCGCGATCGCCCGCATGGCCGCCCGCGTCTGAGACTCCCGCAACATCACTCGTACTGGAGAGCCGCGAGCACTTCGATCCTCGAGGTGCGCCACGCGGGCCACGCGGCGCCGAGCAGCGCGACCACGACGGCCACGAGCGCGTAGATCCCCGCGGTGCCGACGTTCACGACGAAGGGCTCCTTGTAACCGATCAACACCGGTGCGACGAGGAGCAGGCTGCCGTACATCGGCACTGCGACCAGGATGCCGAGCACGCCACCGACCACGGCCACGAGGCCGGCTTCCGCGAACACCATCCGAGCGAGCTCGCTCGGCTGCATGCCGACGGCGGCCAGCAGACCGAGCTCCCGCCGGCGCTGCACCCCCACGAGCAGCAGCGTCGACAGCACCGCAACGAAGGCAGTCGCGAGCAGCGCTCGTTGCAGCGCCCAGAACGATGCGAGCTGGCCCTCCACCCCCTTCGAGACGTCCCGGGCCAGTTGCGCGGCGGTCTGCACGCGCAGGTTCGGATCGAGGTTCGCCGCCGTGATCTCCTTCGAGATCGTGTCGTTGCTGACGCCCGGGGCGGCGATCACGTTCAACCCCTCGATGGGCTGGGGGCCGAACAGCTTCTCGAGCAACGGGAACGACATCTCGACGTTGCTGCCGCCGTAGTCGCCGTCGGCTTGTACGCCCATGACCTTCAGATCCGCCACACCCGTGGGGGTGTCGAGGTGCAGCGTGCTGCCGGAGCGAAGCCCTTCGCGTCGGGCGAGGCCGGGGCCGATCAAGACCTCGCCCGCGTCGAGTCTGGCGCGGTCGCCGCTGCCTTCCAGGATCTCGATGGTCAACGACGGATTCTCCCGGGCGTTGACGCCGATCAGCTTCGTGGTCTCGTGGCCGACAACCAGGCCGGCGCCCTTGTCGACACGAGCTACGCCGGGCAGCTGCGAGATGGCGGTGATCGTAGAGGGCGCGATCCGTGCGTCGATGTTGTAGGTGTTGTTCGGCTCGAGACTCGACACCGCGACGCCCCTGAGGTTCTTCGTGAGGCTGTCGGTGATCCCCTGCTGCACACTCGACGTATAGCTCGCGGTGATGAACGCGACGCCGACGGCCATACCGAGCGCGACCGCCATCACCCCGGTACGGCCAGGTTCGCGCGCGAGGTTGGCGACCGCGAGGCGACCCGCGGCCCCGCTCCGCACGAGTCTCGGCCCGATCGCACGGAGGACGAGCGGCGCCAGTGCCGCGGACAGCAACGTGGACGCCGCGACGGCGGCGACGAACGCCAACGGTGCGAGCGCCGCCTGCCACTGCTCGAGCGCGCCCTTGTTCTGCGCGATGACGCAGCCGTTGATCGCGATGACGAGCACCGTCGCGAACAGCAGCGCGCGACGCGCAGTCGAGCGCACGGACGTCTCGTCTCGAAGGTCGCGGTTCGAGAGCTCCGCGGCGATGTCGATGCGGCGGGCGCGGCGACCTGGGCGGAACGCGGCGCCAATGGCGACGACGAGACCGAGCAGGGCCGAGAGCACGAACGTGCTGGGCGCGGCGTGCACCGTGAGGTCGAAACCGCCGACGCGCTGCGTGAACGTCGACAGCGACGTGGTGATCGGTCGGGCCACGAGCAGGCCACCGAACGCACCAAGCACGCCGCCCACGAGGCCGAGCACACCCGCCTCGGCGAGCGTGCCGCCCACGATCAGCCGGCCGCTGCCGCCGAGTGCACCCACGATCGCCAACTGACGCCGACGCTCCTCGACCGACAGGGTCACGGTGTTGTAGACGAGGACGGCCCCGATCGCGAGGCCGAGAATGGTCAGCAGGCTGAACAAAGGCACGAATGTGATGAGCAGCACACCGACCACCGGCGGCGGGTCATCCGCTGCGAGCACCCCGTTCACCGAACCGACGACCTCCTGCAGGCGCCTCTGGAGCGCGCCGACGTCGGTGCCGGGCTTCGGCTGCACGTAGATCACATCGATCGTGCCGGGCCGCGCGAACAGCGCCTGCGCCCGCGCGATCGGCATCACGACGGCGTGCCCGCCGTTCAGTTGGTCGAGGCTCGGGAGCGTCGGCGCGCCGTCGAGCGAGAGTCGACCGACATCGGTGCGGAGCGCCGCGCCGCGCCCGGCGTCCCTCGCGAGGGCGGCCGACATGTACGGCGGTGACCCATCGGCGGCCGCCGCAGCGAACGTGTCGTCGCGGCAACCGAA
>DASZHU010000140.1:0-4852 GCA_035937605.1 Acidimicrobiales bacterium
CGGCTCCCGACCTGCGCGAGCACCTCACCGGCCTGCACGCCCGAGGTGTCCGTTCGTTCGCGCTCGACACGTCGGAGGTGAGCTTCATCGACTCGGTTGGGCTCAGCGTGATCCTGGCGATCTACCGTCGGTGCCTCGAAGAGGACGGTCGCGTCACGATCGTGGCGCCGTCGAAGGCGATGCGCCGCACCCTCGAGGTTGCCGGCCTCGCCGACGTCCTCACCGTCGTCGACTGACCGGGACCCCGTTGTGTCGTCAACGGGCGCGGTAGTCCGCGGCACGTGCCGCCGGAACGGTCAGGAGGACTCGACGGCGAGGGCGGCCTCGACGCCTGAAAGCTGCAACACGCGATCCACGAGCGGCGATCGGGCGCCCACTGACAGCCGAGCACCGCTCGCCCGCGCGCGACGATGCACCGTGACATACGCGCCGACGCCGGAGGAGTCGATGAACTCCAATCTCGACAGATCCAGCTCGACGGAGGCGACGCCGTCACGCAGGACCTCGTCGAGGGCGTCGCGAAAAACCGGCACCGTGCTGAGATCGAGCTCGCCGCTGAACTCCATGACCACTGCGCGCCCGTCCGTGATCGTCGTCGCCACGCGCAACAGGCCGTCCCGCTTCCCGCTGGTGTCCATCTCGTCCCGTTTCTCCGACCTGCCGGAAAGACTACAGCTCCGATGAGAGACCGCTCCCCCGACCAGTCCGAGCTCGCCGCGATGCAGCGAGAGCTGGCCGACACACGGGCTGAGCTGGACGAACGGCGGCGCCGCGACGCGGCGCGCACCCGGCTCGACGCCGTCGCGGGGGCGCTCATCGGTGATCTCGACCCCGAGAGCATCCTCGAGCGGGCCGAGCGATGGGCGACCGCGGTGCTGGGTCGGCCCTGCACGATCCTGCGCGAGCCACCCGACCTCGACGACGGCGCCGTGCCCCTCGGCGGCGACGATCCGTCGGCATGGCTGCGGCTGGGCGACCAGTCCCGTTCCGACGAGGACGACGAGCTGGTCCGATCCGTGGCAGACCAGATCGGACGCGCCCTCGAGGCCGCCAACCGTATGACCACCCAGGCCGACGCGCTGCGCCGGCTCGAGAGCAGCCTGCTGCCCGACGCGCTGCTTCCGGTGCCAGGTCTGCAGATCGCCAGCCGCTACGTGCCCGCCCCGGGAAGCCACGACGTCAGTGGCGACTTCTACGACGCGGTCCGTGTCGGAGAGGGTGTGACGCTGATCGTGGGCGACGTGCAGGGCAAAGGCATCGAAGCCGCCACGCTCACGAGCCTCGCCCGTCACACCTTGCGCGCCGGAGCGTTCGCACGCCAGAAGCCGGGCGAGTTGCTGCGGCAGCTGAACCGCGCCCTGTTGTACGGCCATGAGGAGCAGCTCGCCGCGGGCGACGACCGTCTCCTCAAATTCGTCACCGCGGCCGTGGCCTGCCTCGAGCCGCGCGCGGACGACCCCGAGACGTTCGACCTCACCGTGGTTCGGGCCGGCCAGCCCCCGCCGCTCATCGTGCGCAGCGACGGCAACTTCGATCCGGTCGAGCCGCGCGGAGTGCTCCTGGGTGTCTGCGAGGAGCCGACCTTCGAAGAAGCACGCGCCACGCTCACCACCGGCGACACGCTCGTGCTGTACACGGACGGCGTGATCGAGCAGCGCGTGTCCGCCGATCGCGCGATGTCCGAGCAACGTCTCGGCCAACTCGTGCGCAACCGACGCGGCGTGGTGGATGCAGAAGCGATCGCGCAACTGATCGAGGACACCGTGCGTCTCGTCGCGCCCGACGAGGTGCGCGACGACGTCGCGATCCTCGTCGCGTGTGTCACGCGCGGCGCTCAGCTCGCGTCGCGCTGAGCCCGAGGGCCCGCGCCGCCCTCAGCGAGATCAGCTCGCGGCGCGCTCGAGGTGCACGAGCACGTCCTGCTCCTCGGCCGACGCCTCGGGGCCGTAGTGCAACACGAGCGTCGCCTTCATCGCACACGCCGGACACTCGAGCGCGACGACTGCGATCATGTCGTCGGGGTCGCTCGCCCCTTCGAGCCGGCGAATCTCGTGCACCGGAGCGTCGGCCGGATCGACCTCGGCGCGGCACCGCTCGCAACGCAAGGTGCCATCCTGCGAGACCCACATGGTGCCGTCGTAACCCTGCAGGCGCAGCTCCTCGAGCACCTCGAGCAGCGTCGTGTTGTCGGAGGGCAGGCCGGGGATCACGTCGCCAGCCTCGCGCGCCCGACGGTCGGCCATTCGAGGCTACTTCCTGCCATCTCGTCCGTGCCTCGCTCACCGGATCGGGGTTACCCCGTGATCTCGGTTCGCCTAACTC
Source organism: Acidimicrobiales bacterium (assembly GCA_035937605.1). Classification (GTDB taxonomy): domain Bacteria; phylum Actinomycetota; class Acidimicrobiia; order Acidimicrobiales; family JACDCH01; genus DASUCS01. Next base: position 2,323 of record DASZHU010000140.1, read on the forward strand.
GGCTCGCTCGGGGTAACCCTTGCGGGAATGACCAGGATTTGGCCGGGCGATCCCGTGCCCATCGGCTCCACCTTCGACGGCATCGGCGCGAACTTCGCCGTGTTCAGCGAGGTCGCCGACGCCGTGGAGCTGTGCCTCTTCGACGACGACGGCGCCGAGACGCGGGTGGCGTTACCCGAGTCGACCGGCCGGGTGTGGCACGGCTACCTGCCCGACGTGACGCCCGGCCAGCGCTACGGCTTTCGCGTGTACGGACCCAACGACCCCGACGTGGGCGCTCGGTGCAATCCGAACAAGCTGCTGCTCGACCCGTACGCGCGCGCGATCGAGGGCGGCGTCAGCTGGGACGAGGCGGTGTTCCCATATCCGTTCGACGATCCCGACGGCAGCAACGATGCGGACAGCGCGCCCTTCGTGCCCCGAAGCGTCGTGGTCAATCCGTTCTTCGAGTGGGAGGGCGACCAACTCCTGCGCACTCCATGGAGCGACACGCTCATCTACGAGGCGCACGTCAAGGGCGCCACGATGCGCCACCCCGGCATCGAGCCCGAGCTCCGCGGCACGTACGCCGGGGTGTCGCATCCCGCGTTCGTCGAGCATCTGACCGCACTCGGCATCACCGCGATCGAGCTGCAACCGGTCCATCAGTTCGTCCACGACAAGCACCTCGTGGATCAAGGGCTGCGCAACTACTGGGGCTACAACTCGATCGGCTTCTTCGCGCCGCACAACGAGTACGACCACCGCGGCGAACGCGGCGAGCAGGTGCAGGACTTCAAGCAGATGGTGAAGGTGCTGCACAGCGCGGGCGTCGAGGTGATCCTCGACGTCGTGTACAACCACACGGCCGAAGGCAACGAGATGGGCCCGATGCTGTCGTTCAAGGGCATCGACAACGCGGCGTACTACCGCCTCGTCGACGACGACCCGCGCTACTACATGGACTACACGGGCACCGGCAACAGCCTGAACATGCGCAACCCGTACGTCCTGCAGTTGGTGATGGACAGCCTTCGCTACTGGGTCACCGAGATGCACGTCGACGGCTTCCGCTTCGATCTCGCATCGACGCTCGCGCGCGGACTGCACGAGGTCGATCGGCTCTCCGCGTTCTTCGACCTCATCCAGCAGGATCCGACGATCAGCCAGGTGAAGCTGATCGCCGAGCCGTGGGACGTCGGCGAGGGCGGCTACCAGGTCGGCAACTTCCCCCCGCAATGGGCCGAGTGGAACGGCAAGTACCGCGACTGCCTGCGTGACTACTGGCGCGGCGCCGACCGGACGCTCGCCGAGTTCGGCTACCGGTTCACCGGTTCGTCCGACCTCTACGAGCTCGACGGCCGCCGGCCTCATGCCAGCGTCAACTTCATCACCGCGCACGACGGCTTCACCCTTGCCGACCTCGTCTCGTACAACGACAAACACAACGACGCGAACGGTGAGGACAACCGGGACGGCGACGACGACAATCGCTCCTGGAACTCCGGCGCCGAAGGCCCGACGGACGATCCCGACGTGAACGCGCTCCGGGCACAGCAGCAGCGCAACCTCGTGACGACGCTGTTCCTCTCGCAAGGCATTCCGATGCTGCTCGCCGGCGACGAGATCGGTCGCACACAGCAGGGCAACAACAACGCCTACTGCCAGGACAACGAGATCTCCTGGCTCGATTGGGAGAACGCCGATCACGACTTCCTCGAGTTCGTACGTGCGGTCATCGGCTTCCGGTCGCGTCATCGCGTCTTCCGGCGCCGCACGTTCTTCCAGGGGCGTCCGATCCACGGTGCCGACGTGAGCGATCTCGCGTGGTTCACCCCCGCGGGCGGCGAGATGGAAGACGGAGACTGGGAGGAGGGCTTCGCGAAGGCCGTCACCGTCTTCCTCAACGGCGACGCGCTCGAGCGGGGACGGCGCGGCGAGGAGTACTCGGATGACTCCTTTCTGCTCCTGTTCAACGCACACCACGAGACGATGAGCTTCACCCTCCCTCAATCGCGCTGGGGCGACGCCTGGGTCCGCGACGTCGACACCCGCGACGGCACGACCGTCGAGGACGACACGATGATCAAGGCGGGCGAGGAGCTCGAGGTCGAAGCGCGCAGCATGGTGGTCCTGCGCCGCGGCTCGTGAGCGGTCGCGTCGGGTAAGGCTGCCCGGATGGGATTCCGGGCGGAGGTGTGGGCGCCTGCGGCACAGCAGGTCGAGCTGCGCACGCCCGGCGGGTCCTCGGTGTTGGAGCGCATCGGCGACGGCTGGTTCCGCGCGACCAGCGAGATCGCGCCCGACTGCGACTACGGCTTCGCGCTCGACAGCGGCGAGCCGCTCCCCGATCCTCGCTCTCACTGGCAGCCGAAAGGAGTGCTCGGCCCGTCGCGGGTCGTCGATCACGATGCCTTTCCGTGGTCCGACAGCTCGTGGAGGGGGCTCCACCTCGCGTCAGCAGTCGTCTACGAGCTCCACGTCGGAACCTTCAGCGCCACCGGAACGCTCGACGGCGTCGTCGCCCACTTGGAGCACCTCGCGCGACTCG
>DASZHU010000141.1:0-7062 GCA_035937605.1 Acidimicrobiales bacterium
TGTCGACGAGACCGGCGCGCACGAGGGGCGCAAGCGCGAGCGTGGCCGCCGTCGGATAGCACCCGGGCGCGGCGACGAGTGGCGCCGACCGGATCGCGTCGCGGTGGAGCTCCGGCAGCCCGTACGCGAAGTCGCCCAGCAAGTCGGGGGCCTGATGCGGCTCGCCGTACCACTGCTCGTAGTCCTTCGGGTCTCGCAACCGGAAGTCGGCGGCGAGATCGACGACGTGCTTCACGTGCGTGGCGACCTCGGGCACAATCACCTGCGAGGCACCGTGCGGCAACCCGCAGAAGACGAGATCCAGACCCTTCACGTCGTCGACGGCGTACGGCGCGTAGGTCAGCTCGGGGTACCCGGCCGCGAGACTCGGGTAGAGGTCGGCGACGCGCACGCCGGCCTGGTTGTCACCCGTGGCGAGGTCGACGTGGAGGTCAGGATGACCGGCGCACAGGCGCAGCAGCTCGGCACCCGTGAAGCCGGAGCCACCGATGATGCCGACGCGGAACATCGGAGCATCGTAGCGCGAGATGCATGATCATGCAAAGATCTGCATGATCATCCAAGAGGAGCGACGAGCTCCACCTCGAACCCGTCGCGGTCCTCGAGATAGACGACCTCCGCGCCGCCGGCGATGCGGTGCCCTTCGCTCGAGAAGGCCGACCAACCATGTTCACCGGCCGTCGAGGTCAGCTTCGTGAGCTGGTCCACCGATTCGAGCCGGAAGGCCATGTGGTTGAGGCCCGGGCGCATCCGGCTGTAGAGCATGCCAGGCACCATGTCCGGCGACTCCTCCAGCACGACGCCGTTGCCGTTGGGGTGGCGCAGCAACACGACCCGCTCCACGTTGGGGTCGCGGAGGTAACCGAGCTCGCCGAGGAGCCAGCTCCACGACTCCTGGGCGCGGTCGAGATCGGGCACCCAGAGGGTGATGTGGTGGATCACGGCTCGACGGAGAGGTCGTGGATCGCCTCGATGAGGTCGCCCGTGTGGACCGAAGCGCCGCTGCGCACCAGTTGCGCCACCAGCGTGGCCATCCCGAGACACGCGATGGCCGAGCCCGCGAGCAGCCCGATCTCGACCCGCAGGTACAGATCGTTGCCGGCGGCGGTGACCACGATGAAGGTGACGACGCTCACCACCCAGCACAGGGCCATGCGCGTGTGCCCTCCCAGCGCGATCACGGCCTGGGCCATCGCCTGGGCAAGCATGAACAGCACGCTGCCGGCGGCGAGCAGGCCGACCGTTCGGTGCCCGAGGTCGTACTCGCTGCCGTACAGGATCGCGATCGCCTTCGGCCCGATCAGCGTGGCGACGATCACGGCGACGACGCCCACTCCGCCGATCACTGCCACGAGCTTGCGGAAGCCGACCTTGAACTCGTCGAATCGGCCCGCGCTCGCGAGCGCCGACAGCTTGGGCAGCAAGGCGGCCTGCACCGCCTGGAAGAGGAAGAGCGGGATGCGGGCGATGATCACCGCCGTGAAGAACCGGGACACCTTGTCGTCCTCACCGTGAGAGGCGAGGATCTTCATCGCGATCGGGCCGCCGTTGACGAGCGCCATCGCCAGCACCGAACCCAACAGCAGCGCGCCGAGCGCCGACGAGAGCTCGGACCACGGCGCGTCGGGACCTTCACTGACGAGGCCGTGCTGCCCTCGCATCGACATCGCCACTGCAACGAGCGGCGCGACGCCGAGTGCGAGTCCGTACCAGCCGGCGTAGCTCACGCCCGCGATCGCGAGCCCTGCGCAGATCAGGAAGCGCACCAGACCCTCGGCGCCGATCACGACCGAGTAGGGCCGGAAGCGCCCGAGACCCGAGTAGGTACCACGAGCGAGCAGCTCGATGCAGTACCCGATCATTCCCAGCACGAGGCCGCCCATCAGCAACCAGTCGTGGTCGAACAGTTTGGACACGACCACCGGGCTGGCGACGAGTGTCGTACCGACGAGCACCACGCAGATCAGCGCACCGAACATCGCGGCGCGCCGCACCACCGGCCCCGTGCCGACGCCGAGGGCGCGACGGGCGGCGAGGGCGCGGCTGACCTCCTGCTCGAGCGGGAGGAAGAAGCCGGGGCCGGCGAGGAACACCATGGCCCACAGCACGGACAGAGGTGCGTAGTCCGTCTTGCCGAGCGCGCGCGCGGCGACGACCGTGAACCCGTATGCGGTCAGGCCGGCGAGCACGAGCCCGACACCGACCTCGAGCGTGCCCTCCGGCAGTGGGTTGGCGGTCTTCTGTTGACCGTCAGACGAGGCTGGGCCGCGTCGAATCGTGCGCTGCCGCATCCGCTCAGCTTCGCAGGGTGGCGCCGGTGGCGCGAGTGACGGCCTGGATCGCACGTTCGCGCACGTCGCCGATCTCGGCGTCGGTCAAGGTCCGGTCGGCCGCCTGGAGGCGGAGTCGGTAGCCCAAGCTGCGCGTTCCCGCCGCGACGCCCGCGCCCCGGTATTCGTCGAACAGCTCGAGCGCGGCCAGTAGCTCGCCCGTGCCTTCTCGGAGTGCGGACTCGACTGCGGCCGCCGGGACGGCGTCGTCGGTCTCGAACGCGAGGTCGACGTCGCTCGACGGGTACCGGCTCACGGGTCGGTACGGCCGCGCGCCGTGCGGGAGATCGAGGAGCCGGCCCAGGTCGAGCTCGAGCCACGCGACCCGCTCGGTGACTCCGAAGGCCGTCAGCACTCGCGGGTGCACCTCGCCGAGGTGTCCGATCTCCTCGCCGGCCACGCTGATCGCGGCTGTGCGCGTGGGGTGCAGCCCCGGCGCGGTGGCGCCCTCGAGCGCGTGCGCATCGACCGCGAACGCCGTGGCCAACGCCTCCCAGACCTCCGCGGCGACCGGTGCCTCGACGCCCGCCAGCGCGACCGCCAGGTGATCGAGTTCGTCGGGCAAGGGATGCGGCGTGGCCGGTATCCGGAACACGTGGCCGAGCTCGAAGAGGGCGACACCCGCGGCGCGATGCGATTCGTTGTACGCGACGGTCTTCAGCAGCCCCGGCAGTAGCGAGGTGCGGAGCACCGACTCATCCGCGATGAGCGGGTTCGTGATCGTGATCGCCGCGTGTGGCAGCTCGGCGCGCTGCAGATCATCGGGCGCGAGGAACGGCATCGGCAGCGCCTCGGAGAAGCCGAGCCCGACGAGGACGTCTCGCGCGGCACGACGGTCAGCCTGGCGCGCGCTCAAGCCGCCGAAGTGCACGGCCGGTGGCACGACCGCACCGATGCGTTCGTAGCCGTAGTGGCGGCCGATCTCCTCGATCACGTCGATCTCGGTCGAGGAGTCGGGCCGCCACGACGGGATCGTGACCTCGAGGTCGTCGCCGATCCGAGTCGCGGCGAAGCCGATGGGCTCGAGAAGAGCGCGGACCGGCCCGGGCTCCAGGTCGGTGCCGAGGATGCCGTTGACGCGGTGCGTGCGCACGCGCACGGTGGCCGGTTGTGGGAGATCGCCGACCACGTCGACGATGCCCTTCGCCATTCGACCGGCCGCGCCACCGAGCAGCTCGACGAAGCGATCCTGCGCCTGCTCGATGATCTCGGGATCAGTGCCCTTCTCGAACCGGGCCGACGCCTCGCTGCGCACACCAAGTCGCCGCGACGACGTCGCGATCGTCATCGGGTGGAACCACGCCATCTCCACCAGCACGGCCTTCGTCGAGGCCGAGATCTCCGACGACGCCCCGCCCATGATGCCCGCGACGCCGTCGGCCTCATCGTTCGCGTCGCAGATCAGGAGGTCGTCGGTCGTGAACCGTCGCTCGACGTCGTCGAGGGTGATGAGCGTCTCGCCGTCCTTTGCGCGGCGTACGCGCAGCCCCCCGCCGCCGACGCGGGCGAGGTCGTAGGGATGCGAGGGTTGGCCCAGCTCGAGCATCACGTAGTTCGACACGTCGACCACGTTGTTGATTGGCCGCATGCCGAGCAGCGTGAGGCGGCTTGCGATCCTCGTGGAGGAGGGCCCGACGGTGACGCCCTGCAGCACGCGTGCGGTGAAGCGTCCACACAGGTCGGGCGCGAGGTTCTCGACGCGGGCCAGCGACTCCACCGGGTCGCCGACCGCGACGCCGCCGACGTCGGGGTTCGGGATCGCGAAGGGAACGCGGAAGTGCGCGGCCACGTCGCGTGCGACCCCGGCGACGGACATCGCGTCCGGCCGGTTCGGGTTGACCTCGAGGTCGTACAGCACGTCGGATTCGATGCCGAGCGCTTCTCGAAGTGGTGTGCCTGGGGCGTGGGTCTCGCCCAGCACGAGGATCCCGCCCGCGTCACCGGAAAGGCCGAGTTCCGGCGGCGAGCACAGCATCCCGTTGGAGAGCTCCCCCCGAAGCTTGCGCCGCGCGATCTCCATGCCGTTCGGCATCGTCGTGCCGATCGTGGCCAACGGCACCAGGTCACCGACCTGCATGTTGAACGCGCCGCAGCAGATCTGCAGCGCGTTGCCGTCGCCGAGGTCGACGTCGACGAGTTGGATCCGGTCGGCGTCGGGATGAGGACGGAGATCGAGCACGCGCGCGACCACGATGCCGTCGAGCCCGTGGCCGATGCGCAGCATCTCCTCGACCGGCGTACCGAGCGCGCCGAGTGCCGTGCCGACTCGCTCCGCGTCGTCGGGCAGATCGGGCGCGAACTCGCGCAGCCAGGAAAGCAGAACCTTCATCGAGTCCTGGACCGACTGTCGCGGGGCGCGCCGAGGGAAGCGCCAGCGACGAGGCGCACGCGAGCGGAGTAGCCGAAGGCCACGCAGCGAGCCATCAGAACTGTTCCAGGAAGCGGACGTCGTTGGAGAACAGATCGCGCAGGTCGTCGACACCGTGGCGTTCCTTCGCGAAGCGATCGATGCCGAAACCGAACGCGAAGCCCTGCCACTCCTCCGGGTCGAGCCCGCAGTTGCGGAGCACGTTGGGGTGCACCATGCCGCAGCCGCCCAGCTCCATGTAAGAGCCGTCCGGGCGCAGGATGTCGAACTCGGCCGACGGCTCGGTGAACGGGAAGTACGCGGGCCTCAGGCGCGACGCGAAGTCGCCGCCGAAGAACGCCTTGCTGAACGCCTCGATCGTGCCGGCCAGATGGGCGAACGTGATGCCCTTGTCGATCACCAGACCTTCGATCTGGTGGAACACCGGCATGTGCGTCGCGTCGGCGGTGTCCTGCCGGAACACACGGCCCGGCATGATCATGTAGATCGGCGGCGCAAGGCTCTGCATGACGCGAACCTGCACGGGCGAGGTGTGTGTTCGCAGCAGGGTCGAACCGGGCTCGCCGTAGTCGAGGTAGAGCGTGTCGTACATGTCGCGCGCGGGGTGCCCGGGCGGGAAGTTCAGTGCGGTGAAGTTGTGGAAGTCGTCTTCGGCCTCCGGCCCCTCGGCGATCGTGAACCCGAGCCCGATGAAGACGTTCTCGAGACGCTCCTGGGCCTGCGTCACGAGGTGCTTGTGCCCGTAGCGGCGCCCGCGCCCAAGTTGCTGGGTGAGGTCGAGCCGCTCCGCCTCCAGTTGCGCGTCGAGCCCGGCCGACTCGAGCGCGTCGCGGCGCTTCCCGGATGCGGTCTCCATCCGAGCGCGGGCATCGTTCACCGCGCGGCCGATGGTGCGGCGCTGATCCGCATCGAGCGCACCGAGCTGCTGTTTGATCGAGCTCAGCTCGGACCGCTTGCCCAACAGCTCGGTGTCGAGCGCTCGCAGTTCGTCAAGTGTCGCGGCGGACGCGAGCCGTTCGACCGCCGCCGTCGCGATGCGCTCGATGTCGTCGATCATGTCGTCGGTCACCCTGCCGTCAGGACGCGTCCGGCGACAAATCAGTTCGACTCGAACAGCGCGTCGAGGTCGACGAGCGGAAGCGTGAAGCGGAACACGCTTCCCTTCCCCATCTCCGACGTCGCCGTGAGGCGACCGCCGTGCGCCTCGACGAGACCCCGGCTGATCCAGAGCCCGAGCCCGGTGCCGGTCGGCTTGCCCATGTCGCGGCGGAAGAACTTCTTGAAGACCATCGGCAGGTCGGAGGCCGGGATCCCCTCGCCGGTGTCGGTGACCGCCACCGCGATCTCACTGTCGGACGTGGTGCCGACGACGGTCATGCCGAGGGGGCTCGCGTACTTGGCCGCGTTCTCGACGAGATTGGTGAGCACCTGTTCGAGCTTGTCGGGGTCGGCGTACACCTGCGGGAAGTCGTCGACGAACCGCACTTCGCAGTCGAGGTCGTCGTAAGTCATCTTCAGCTTGTCGACGACCTGATCCGCGAGCTCGGCGAGATTCGTCAGCTGGCGGCGCAGCACCAGCCGGCCGGTCTCGAGCCGGCTGATGTCGAGGAGCTCGGTGATGAGACGCGTGACGCGATCGGCGTCGTGATGCACCTGCTCGAGCATCATCTTCTTCTGCTCATCCTTCAGCCGCTCCCAGCGGTTGAGCAGCAGCGACGTGTAGCCCTTCACCGACGTGAGGGGGCTGCGCAGCTCGTGGCTCACGGTGGAGACGACCTCGCTCCCGGTCGGTTCGTCGTCGGAACGCCGTCGAGGAGGTCGCAGCGACAGGAGCGCGCCGGTGATCGATCCATCGCCGTTGCGCTCGTAGCGGCCGGTGACCCGCACCTTCAGGTCGCCGTCCGTGGTGGCGACGAGCACCTCGTGCTCGGGGATGCCGACGACCGAGCGCAGCCGGGTCGACCGATGCCAACCATCGGCCAGCAACGGCGAGCCGTCGCGTGCGCGCGGCGCGAACACCTCGACGAGCGCAGCGCCCACGAGATCGGTCGCAGGTCGACCGGCCAGGCGCCCCGCAGCTTCGTTCGCTTCCACGATCGTTCGGTCGGCGTCGACACGCACGATCGGATCGGGCAGCTCGTCGAACGCGCTCATGTCAGCCAGCGATCCTGCGTTGCCGTGCGGCGTCGAAGCAGATGACCGATCCCGCCATCGCCACGTTGAGGGACTCGACGTCGCCGGTCATCGGGACGGTGACCCACGCATCGACCGACTCCGCGATCTCTGGGCCGAGCCCGTGGGCCTCGTTGCCGAGCACCAACGCGAACGAAGCCGTCAGGTCGAGCTCGTCGTACGGCTTGCCCC
>DASZHU010000142.1:0-11626 GCA_035937605.1 Acidimicrobiales bacterium
ATCCGTTGGTTCAAGGCACTGCTCACGCAGGGCATGTACCAGCTCAGCCGGCGCCGGCCGGAGCTCGTGAAGCGGATGCTGCGCGCCGGGCTGAAGCGCCAGCTGCCGGACGGCTACGACATCGACACGCACTTCAAGCCCAAGTACAACCCGTGGGACCAGCGCATGTGCGTGGTGCCGAACGGGGATCTCTTCAAGGCCATCTCTGCGGGTACGGCATCGGTCGTCACCGATCACGTCGACACGTTCACCGAGCGCGGCGTGCGGTTGCGGTCGGGTACCGAGCTCGAGGCCGACATCGTCGTCACCGCGACAGGGCTCGAGTTGCTGTTCATCGGCGGCATCGATGTGCGCGTCGACGGCGAGACCGTCGACCTGCCGGACAAGCTCACCTACAAGGGCATGATGCTCGAAGGCGTGCCGAACTTCGCATTGGCGGTCGGTTACACCAATGCGTCGTGGACCCTCAAGTGCGACCTCACGTGTGACTACGTGACCCGCTTGCTCAACCACCTGCACGACACCGGGCTGCGCCAGTGCACTCCGGTGAACACCGACGACTCGATCCGCGCGCAGCCGCTGCTCGGCCTCTCGTCGGGCTACGTGCAACGGTCGGCCGACAAGTTCCCGAAGCAAGGGTCGAAGTTCCCGTGGCAGGTGCACCAGAGCTACCTGCGCGACTACCGCGCGCTGAAGATGAGCGGGGTCGACGACGAAGCGATGGTGTTCTCCAACCCGGTCCGCGCGCGCGAGATGGTGGCGTCGTGAAGGACTTCGGCGGTCGAGTGGCCGCGATCACTGGCGCAGGATCAGGCATCGGGCGAGCCCTGGCTCGTGACCTTGCCGGCCGCGGTGCGCACCTGGCGCTGTCCGACATCGACGAAGTGGGTCTCGCCGAGACGGTCACGTTGTGCGAAGGCCGGGGTGTGAAGGTCACGTCGTACCACGTCGACGTGGCCGACCGCGCTGCCGTGTACGCGTGGGCCGATCGCGTCGTCGACGAGCACGGCAAGGTCAACCTGATCTTCAACAACGCCGGGGTGGCCCTCGGCGCCACGATCGAGTCGATGTCGTACGACGACTTCGAATGGCTGATGAACATCAACTTCTGGGGCGTCGTCCATGGCACCAAGGCCTTCCTGCCGCACCTGCAGGCTTCGGGTGAAGGCCACGTCGTGAACCTGTCGAGCGTCTTCGGCCTGGTGAGCGTGCCGGCGCAGTCGGCGTACAACGCCGCCAAGTTCGGCGTACGCGGCTTCACCGACGCGTTGCGGATGGAGCTCGAGATCGCCGACTGTGGCGTGTCGAGCACGACGGTGCACCCCGGCGGGATCAAGACCAACATCGCGAGAAACGCTCGGATGGACGCAAGCGTCGCCGACCTCGCCGGCGGTGCCGACAAGGCACGCCGCGAGTTCGACAAGGTGGCGATGACGAGCCCGGAGAAGGCGGCTCGTCAGATCCTCGCCGCGGTCGAGAAGGATCAGCGGCGCGCGCTGATCGGCCCCGATGCCAAGGTCATCGATCTCCTGTCACGGCTGCCCGCCGTTGTGTACCAGTGGGTGATGGTCCGCGGCGCGCGTCGACGCGCCAAATGAGTCGCGCGGCGGCTCAGGTCGCCGCGGGTGTCGCCTTCCCCATCGCCATCGTGATGCCGCCGACGAGGATGAAGAGCGCGAACGTCAAGACGCCCGGGATGCCCAGCGCAGCGGCGCCGGAGCCGGCCGTGCTGAACATCGTGACGACGTTCCCCAGAGCCGCGACGAACCCGACCCACATCACGTAGGCGGGAAGCACGTTCGATCGCCGGATCGCGAGCGCGGCCATGAGGGTGAACAGCACGATGCCGGCTGAGGTGCCGGCGAAGATCAATGCTTGGACGTCGTAGACGACGCGAACCGTGTCGTCGCCGAGCTTGTTCGCGACACCATCGATGTAGATCATCGAGATGTTGATCGATCCGCCGATGATCGCGACCGGCGCGGTGATGAGCAGCCCGCCCAGTGAAGCAGTGCTGAGCGCGCTCGTCACGCGGTCGCCGCCGCGGAAGAGCTCGCGCAGGACGACCGCGAACCAGACTACGAGCGGTATCGCAATCAGGCCGATCACGTTGGAGATCAGCAGCGCGGAACGGTGATCGACCATGTAGGTGCGGACCTTGCCCACGGGATCGTCGAGCGCCGGGGGAGAGCCGCCGGCGAACACCGTGATCAGGATCAAGACCACGAAGGCGATGCCGGCCATACCGGCGATGCGGATGGTGCGTTCGGACACTCGGACCCCCTCAGAAGTTGGCGCATGCGCCATTGCCCCGCCCGCGGTGGAGGGTATGTCGTGGGCTCCGGCGAGTCACGGACCCGACTCGCCCGCTCCGCACTGTGGAAAGCTCGCAACGTGGATGCGGGGGCGGCCACCTCGGCCCGGCGTGCGACCCAGCGAGTCGACTACAAGTGGATCGTCGCAACCATCTTCGTGTGCGGGATGTTCATCGACATCCTCGACACCACGATCGTCAACGTCGCGCTGCCCGACCTCGGCCGGGAGTTCCACGCCGGCACCGCGTCGATCGAGTGGATCGTTCTCGGGTACCTGCTCTCGCTCGCCGTGTGGATCCCTGCCTCGGGATGGATCGGTGACCGTCTCGGAACGAGGCGCGTCTTTCTCTTCGCGCTCGCCATGTTCACGTCGGCATCGGCGCTGTGCGGGCAGGCGCACAGCCTCGGCGAGCTCGTCGGCTTCCGGGTTCTGCAGGGCATCGGCGGCGGGATGCTCGTGCCGGTCGGCACGGCGATGCTCTTCCGCGCCTTTCCGCCGATCGAGCGAGCGAAGGCGTCGACGGTGCTCATCGTGCCCACGGTGCTCGCGCCGGCAGTCGGTCCCGTCCTCGGCGGCTGGCTCGTCACCGACGTGTCGTGGCGCTGGATCTTCTACGTAAACCTGCCCGTGGGCATCCTTGCGTTCTGCATCGGCTTCCTGTACCTGCGCGAGGAGCGCGAAGGCATCGCGGGGCGGTTCGATGTCCCCGGCTTCGTGCTGTCCGGGGGAGGGCTCGCGCTCGTGCTGTTCGCGCTGTCCGAAGGGCCAGAGAAGGGGTGGCGCTCGATCCAGGTCGCCGGGAGCGGCGTCATCGGCGTCGCGATGTTCGTGCTGCTGGTCATCGTGGAGACCCGCGTGCCCGACCCCTTGCTCGCGCTTCGCCTCTACCGGGAGCGCATGTTCCGCAACGCCAACATCCTGCTGCTGTTCACCTACGGCAGCTTCATCGGCGTGATCTTCCTGATGCCGCTCTACCTGCAAGACCTGCGGGGGCTGACGCCGCTGCAGTCCGGCCTCACGACGTTCCCGCAGGCGCTCGGCGTCGTCGTGTCGAGCCAGCTCGTCGGCCGTCTCTACCACCGGGTCGGTCCCCGCCGATTGATCGTCGTCGGCATGCTCGTGATGGCCGTCGTCACGCTTCCCCTCGCGTTCGTGAACCTCTCGACGAGCCTGTGGACGATCCGCACGATCATGTTCGGTCGCGGTATCGCGATGGCATTCGCGTTCGTGCCCATGCAGGCGGCGACGTACGCGAACATCGCCCCGGTCGACACGGGCCGAGCCTCGGCCATCTACTCGACGCAACGGCAGGTGGCGGCGGCGCTGGGTGTCGCCATGCTCGGGACGGTCTTCATCAGCCGCGTGAACGCGCTGAACGCAGGGGTCACCGATCCCACCGCGCTCGCGCGTGGTGCGCTGAGCGGCTACCGCCTTTCGTTCCTCATCGGGACCGCGCTCGTCGCGCTCGCGTCGCTCGCCGGGCTGCTCATCCACGATGAAGACGCCGCCGCCACCATGCAGCGGCGCGTCCCCATCGCGGAGCCTGAGCTCCAACCGGCGTAGCCGGGCCGCGGTTCGCGTACCGTTGTCGCATGGCTCGCGCCGCGGGTGAGGGGGTTGTGCCCAGCGAGTTCGTGGAGCAGTTCGGCGCGCAGGGATTCGTGGTGGTGCCCGACCTCCTGTCGTACGACGAGCTCGACCGCTACGACGCGCTCGTCACCGACGCGGTGAGCGTGCGTACGGCCCATGACGCCGTGCCGCTGGCCGAGAAGAGCAGGTATCAGCAGTCGTTCCAGCAGTGCATGAACCTGTGGGAGGACTTCCCCGACATCCGACCGCTCACGTTTCATCCAAGGTTGGGGCGCGCCGCGGCCGAGTTGCTGGGGGTCGACGCCGTGCGCCTCTGGCACGACCAAGCGCTGTACAAGCAGGCGGGCGGCCGCGCCACCGACCCGCACCAGGATCATCCCTATTGGCCGATGAAGGAGACCGCGTCCGTCACAGCGTGGATCCCGTTCGAGGGCTCGACGCGTGAGTCGGGTGCGATGGCCTACCTACCCGGGTCGCACACGGTCGGCCTGCGCAAGTTCGTCAACATCTTCTTCGGCGAACCTCACGACATCCTCTCCGATCCCGAGGTCGCGGGCATCGAGCCCGTGTTCGTCGAGGTTCCGAGGGGGGCCGTCGCGTTCCATCACGGCCTCACCGTGCACCTGGCCGCGCCGAACACGACCGGAATCGATCGCCGTGTACACACGATCATCTACTTCCCCGACGGCAGCACACGCGGCTACCCGTTCCCCCACTTCGCCGTGGACCGCTGCGGCATCGAGGTGGGCGCGACGATCGACGGCGACGTGACGCCGGTGGTGTGGCCGCGTCCCGACGGTGACCTGCCGCCGAAGCCGGAGGTGCCCTTCACATTGTCGGCCGGAATCGCCGACATGGGCGCCATCCCGTCGACCTGAACGACACTGGGCGGATGGGCGCACTCGACGGACTCAAGGTCGTGGAGGCCGGGCTGCTCGTGCAAGGGCCGCAGGCCGCGGCCACGCTCGCGGAGTGGGGCGCCGACGTGATCAAGATCGAGCTGCCCGGCGTGGGCGACCAATCGCGCTGGCTGCCGGTGCAACCCGGTGATCCGCGCAGCGCGTACTTCATCGGCTGCAACCGCGGGAAGCGAAGCGTCACCGCTGATCTGCGCACACCCGACGGACGCGAGGTCTTCTTGCGGCTGGCGGAGTGGGCCGACGTGGTCATCACGAACTTCGCGCCGGGAACGATGGACCAGTGGCAGCTCGGCTACGACGCAGTCGCGGCGCGCAATCCCCGCATCGTGTACGCGGCCGGCTCGACGTTCGGCACCGAGGGCGCGAACGCTCGACGAGAAGGTGCAGACCTGAGCGGACAAGCGGCGGGTGGCCTCATCAGCACGACCGGACGCGCAGGCCAGGAGGTCACGCCGATCGGCGCGACCATCGCCGATCACACCGCCGCGCAGAACCTCGTCGGTGGCATCCTCGCGGCGCTCTACGCGCGCGAACGCACCGGTGTCGGTCAGCGCGTCGCCACGTCGCTGCTCGGCGGGCAGATCTGGGCGCAGGCGAGTGAGTACACCGGCTGCTTCTTGCGGGGCGCACCCGCGGGGCGCGCCAACCGCGGGCATCCCCTGATCCCCGGCCTGTACGGCATCTTCCGCACGGCCGACGGCTGGATCGCGGTCGTGGGGGTGGTGGGTGCATTGCGCACCACGTTCTTCGAGGTCGTCGGCCGGCCCGAGTACTCGGAGCGATTCGCGCAACCCCTCTACTGGGACGACGAGAAGAATGCGTTGTGGCCGCTGCTCGATGACGCGTTCGCGGCGGACACGACGGCCGGGTGGTGCGCGCGGCTGAAGGAGGCCGGTCTGCGACATGCGCCGGTGCGCAACCATGCGGAGGTCATCGCCGACCCTGACACGTGGGCCAACGGCTACTTCGTCAACGTCGACGGCATCGACGCGGTTGCGGCGCCGGTCGACTTCAGCGCGACACCCGCCCGCACGTCGGTGGTCGCACCTGAGCTCGGCCAGCACACGGAAGAGGTGCTGATCGAAATCGGCTACTCCTGGGACGACATCGCTCGTTTGCAGGACGCCCGGGCCATCTGACCCCTCGCCGCTGGCCGGGTCTCACACGAGCGCTTTGACCTCGTCGTGTTCGAGGGTGGCGAGGATCGTCTCGGCGAGCCGGCGGGCCGATGCCGCGTCGAGCTCGACGGCGACCCGCCGATCCGCGCCCCATACGTCGATGCACAGCGCATGATTCACCGGCGCGTCCTGTGGATGGTCGAAGTACACGACGGCGCGTGTCACCGCGAACCACTCGTCACCGAGATACGCGCTCCCGGTCGCCTCGGCCGTCGAAGTGATGTACGTGCACATCTCAGCCTCCTTCGAGGTGGGTCTTGAAGAACGCCCAGATCTGCTTCCATCCGTCCTTCGCCGCATCGACCCGATACGAGGGCCGGTCGACGGAGAAGAACGCATGCCCCGCGCCTTCGTAGGAGTGGAAGTCGAACGTCTTCCCGTTGGCGTCGAGCTCGCGCTGCATGGCCGCAACGTCGTCGGGCGACGGGCTCTGGTCCTCGAGGCCGAACAAGCCGAGGAGGGGACAGCGAAGGTTCGGTGCGAGCGCGACCTCGGCTCGACCCCCGTAGCAGTCGACGGCGGCGTCGACCGCGAGCGAGCAGGCCACGAGGAACGTCTGGCGACCTCCGGAGCAGTAGCCGATCACGCCGACCTTGCCGTTCGACTCGGAGCGGGCCCGGAGCAGGTCGATCGCGCCCTGCACGTCGCCGAGGCACTGTTCGTCGGGAACCCCGCCCGCATCGCGCGCGGCCGCGGCGGCATCGGTTGCCTTCGCCCCCGGCGCGTACCGGTGGTGCAGGTTCGGCATCAGCGTGGCGTAGCCGTAGACGGCGAATGTACGGGCGATCTCCTTGGAGGCGCGGTCATAGCCAGGCATGTGGTGGAGCACGACGACGCTGGCCTGTTGCCCGGTGTCGAGCGGGCGGGTGAAGTACGCCTCGATCTCGTCGCCGCCGTGCCCGCGGATGGTGGTGGTCTCGGCGACCATCGCGTCGGTCATCCCCGGCACGCTACGTCAGCCCAGTCGATGCGCAGCTTCCACGCCGGTCGACGCGTTTCGGGGAACTCGTCGACGGCGATGATGCGGCCGACGCCCACGTCGACCTTGGCGACGTCGTCCCCCACGATCGGCTCATCCATCAGCCCGAGTACAGGACGACCTGTGTGCTATCCACTCGGACATCGAGGGGTTTCAGGGGGTCGGGATGAGCGCGAGAAAGACCGATGTGGTCGTCGTCGGCGCAGGTTTCGCCGGCCTCTACATGCTCCACCGCCTGCGGGGGACGGGTTGGTCGGCGCAGGTCTACGAGGCCGGAAGCGGCGTCGGCGGAACGTGGTACTGGAACCGATATCCGGGCGCGCGCTGCGACGTCGAGAGCATGGAGTACTCCTACAGCTTCGACGACGACCTCCAACAGGAGTGGCAGTGGAGCGAGCGGTACGCCGGCCAGCCCGAGATCCTGCGCTACCTCGAACACGTTGCCGATCGTTACGACCTCCGGCGTGACATTCACTTCGACACACGTGTCGTCGCCGCGACGTTCGACGACGGGGAAGACCGATGGACCGTGCGAACCGACCACGGGGTCGATCACGAATGCCGGTACCTGGTGATGGCGACCGGCTGCCTCTCGTCCACGAACATGCCGAATATCGACGGCCTCGACTCCTTCGAGGGCGAGGTCTTCCACACGGGGCGTTGGCCCCACGAGGGCGTGGACTTCGCGCGCAAGCGCGTCGCGGTCATCGGCACCGGATCATCGGGGATCCAATCGATCCCGATCATCGCCGCGCAGGCCGACCACCTCACGGTGTTCCAGCGGACGCCCAACTACTCGGTGCCAGCGCGCAACCGTCCGCTCGAGCCCGACGAGCAACGCGCCGTCAAGGCGACCTACGGCGATCTGCGCGCCGCGAACCGGCTCATGCCGACCGGATTCGGGTCGCGCATCCCCGCGCCCGATCCGTCGGCGCTGCAGGCGACCGAAGACGAGC
This sequence comes from Acidimicrobiales bacterium, assembly GCA_035937605.1. Lineage (GTDB taxonomy): Bacteria > Actinomycetota > Acidimicrobiia > Acidimicrobiales > JACDCH01 > DASUCS01. The sequence continues at coordinate 7,940 of DASZHU010000142.1, forward strand.
GCGTCACGGCTTTCGAGACCCGTTGGGAACGCGGCGGGTTCGGGTTCCTGGCGTCGTACGCGGACCTCGTGTTGGATCGTTCGGCGAACGAAACGGCCGCCGAGTTCGTGCGCGCCAAGATCCGCGAGACCGTCGCCGATCCCGAAGTTGCGGCGCTGCTGTCGCCGACGCAGGTCATCGGCTGCAAGCGGCTGTGTCTCGACACCGGCTACTTCGACACGTTCAACCGGCCGAACGTTCGCCTCGTCGACATCAGCACCACGCCCATCACCGCGATCACGCCACGTGGAGTGTGCGTTGGACCCGAGGAGGTGCCGGTCGACTGCATCGTCTTCGCGACGGGCTTCGATGCGATGACGGGAGCGTTGCTGAGCATCGACATCCGCGGCCGACGCGGCGCCACGCTCCGCGAATCGTGGAGCGCGGGGCCCCGCACGTACCTCGGGTTGAGCGTGCCCGACTTCCCGAACCTGTTCATCATCACCGGGCCGGGAAGTCCCTCGGTGCTCACGAACATGGTGGCGTCGATCGAACAGCACGTCGACTGGATCACCGACTGCATCGATCATCTCCGCGCGCACCGCCTGACGCGGATCGAAGCGTCGGCGGAGTCGGCAGACCAGTGGGTCACCTACGTCAACTCGGTCGCCGATCTGACACTGTTCCCGACCTGCAACTCGTGGTACCTCGGGGCGAACGTTCCCGGCAAACCGCGCGTGTTCATGCCGCTTCCCGGTTTCCCGCCGTACGCCGAGCACTGCGCCCACATCGCCGCCAACGGGTACCAGGGATTCACGCTGTCCTGATCCGACCGGCGCGGTTCACATCAGGCGTCGAAGGGGGCGACGACGCGGCGTAGTAGCCCTGCGAGCGCCGTGCGCTCCGCGCCGTCGAGGGACCCGAGGATCGCGTGCTCCCGAGCGACGAGGTCCTTCAGAGCGGCGTCGACCCGCTTGCGACCGGCCGCCGTCAGCTGCACTCGGGTCGACCGGGCGTCGGCCGGGTCGGGACGTCGACGCACGAGGCCGCGCTCTTCCAGGCGGTCGATCCGATTGGTCATCGTTCCCGATGTCACGAGTGTCTGCGCCAGCAGCTGGCCCGGCGAGAGCTGATGTGGCGGGCCCGCCCGTCGCAGCGCCGACAGCACGTCGAACGTCCACGTCTCCAGGTCGTGACGCGCGAACACGAGGTTGCGCTGCCGGTCCAGATGGCGGGCCAGACGCGTGACCCGAGACAGCACCTCGAGCGGTGAGGTGTCCAGATCGGGGAGTGCGCCACGCCAACCGGTCACGAGGCGGTCCACTTCGTCCTCCACGCCTACATCTTGACATCAAGACAATCCACTCGTACGGTATCTTGATATCAAGAGAGATTGGAGGAGTGATGACCGGAGACGGCGTCAACTCGGGGGCCGAGGTACGCCGGGTCCATGAACGGGTCACAGCACGGGTCGATCGGGCGCGAACTCGCTTCGGGCGGCCGCTGACCTATGCCGAGAAGGTGCTCGTCAACCACGGGCGCGACTCGCAGCTCGAGGTCCCGGACCGCGGCGAGACCTACGTCGACTTCGACCCCGACCGCGTCGCGCTCCAGGATGCGCTGGCGCAGATCGTCACGCTGCAGTTCATGCTCGCCGGTCTCGAGGAGACCGTCGTGCCGACGACGGTGCACTGCGACCACCTCATCCAGGCGAAGGTCGCGGCGAACATCGACCTGCAGGTTGCGCTCGATGACAACGCGGAGGTGTACGAGTTCCTGCGGTCGGTGTCCGCCAAGTACGGCATCGACTTCTGGAAGCCGGGCTCCGGCATCATCCATCAGGTCGTGCTCGAGAACTACGCCTTCCCGGGCGGGATGATCATTGGCACCGACAGTCACACTCCCAACGCCGGTGGGCTCGGCATGGTCGCGGTCGGCGTCGGCGGCGGTGACGCCATCGACGTCATGACGGGGCTGCCCTTCAACCTGCGCTGGCCGCGGCTCATCGGTGTGCACCTCGCGGGCGCGTTGTCGGGCTGGACGTCGCCCAAGGACCTGATCCTCGAGGTCGCGCGGCGCCTCACGGTCACGGGCGGCACCGGCGCGATCGTCGAGTACGTCGGCCCCGGCGCTCGCACGATCACGGCGACCGGCAAGGGCACGATCTGCAACATGGGCGCCGAGGTGGGCGCCACGACCTCACTGTTCCCGTTCGACGACCACATGGCCGCGTATCTGCGCGCCACCGGGCGGGAGGAGATCGCGGCATCCGCCGCTGCCGTTGCGGCGGACCTGCGCGCGGATCCGGAGGTCGAGCTCGACCCCGGTCGCTACTTCGATCAGGTCGTCGAGATCGATCTGTCGGCCCTTCGACCGCTCGTGAACGGCCCCGACACTCCCGACCTCGCGCACGACGTCAGCGACGTGGGAAGTTGGGCCCGGGCCAATGGCGTGCCCGTGCAGATCTCGGCCGCGCTCGTGGGATCGTGCACGAATTCGTCGTACGAGGACCTCACGCGGGCTGCCGCGATCGCCCGCCAGGCAACCGCGCACGGCCTGAAGGCCAAGGTGCCGCTGTACGTGACCCCCGGGTCCGAGCAGGTGCGCGCGACGATCGACCGCGACGGGATCCTCGACGACCTGGAGGCGATCGGTGGGATCGTGCTCGCCAATGCGTGCGGGCCGTGCATCGGCCAATGGGAGCGAGTGGACCGTCCCCACGCAGCCGACGTGAACACCATCGTGAACAGCTACAACCGCAACTTCCCGAAGCGCAACGACGGAAGCGCGAACACGAAGGCGTTCGTGACGTCGCCCGACATGGTCATCGCGTACGCGCTGGCCGGCACGCTCGACTTCGATCCCGCCCGTGACGCCATCGACGGAGTTCGGCTCGACCCGCCGGTGGGCGTCGCGCTTCCCGCTCGTGGGTTCGACGCCGGCGAGGCGGGACTCGAGCCGAAGCGCGACGGTCGCGCCGTGGAGGTGCGCGTGTCGCCGACCTCCGAGCGGCTGCAGCTGCTCACGCCGTTCTCGGCGTGGGACGGCGACGACTACACAGCGCTGCCGGTGCTCCTGAAGGCGCGCGGCAAGTGCACGACCGATCACATCTCCGCCGCGGGTCGCTGGCTGCGCTACCGCGGCCACCTCGACAACATCTCCGCCAACCTCTTCCTCGGGGTGGTCAACGCGTTCACCGGAGCAACGGGAGAGGGCAAGGATCCACTCGACGGCGTCACACGCGCCTTCCCCGACATCGCGAGACACCTCGCAAACGAGGGCGTCGGGTGGTGCGCGGTCGGTGACGAGAACTACGGCGAGGGCTCGTCGCGGGAACACGCGGCGATGGAGCCCCGGCACCGCGGTGGTCTCGTGATCTTCGCCCGGAGCTTCGCCCGCATCCACGAGACCAATCTCAAGAAGCAGGGCCTGCTGCCGCTCGTGTTCTCCGATCCAGCGACGTACGACCTGATCGGGGAGGACGATCGCGTCTCGGTGCTCGAGCTCGCGGCCCTCGCGCCGAAGCGCGACGTGGTGTGTCGACTCTCGCGACCCGACGGTTCGACGCACGAGTTCACGTGCCGGCACACGTTCAGCGAGCAGCAGTTGGAGTGGTTCCGCGCCGGCAGCGCCTTGAACGTCATCGGTCGGGCCCATGAGGTGGCGGCACGATGACTCGAGACACCTGGGATCCGTATCAGTACAACC
>DASZHU010000143.1:0-5181 GCA_035937605.1 Acidimicrobiales bacterium
GCTGCCCGCGTACGGCGACGTGAAGGACGCGGCGCAGCTGATCGACGAAGCGCATCGTCGCGGCATGCGGCTCATCGCCGATCTCGTCATGAACCACACGAGCGATCAGCACCCGTGGTTCCAGGAGAGCCGGCTCGGTCGGGACAACGACAAGTCCGACTGGTACGTCTGGTCCGACGACGATACGCGCTACGCCGACGCCCGCATCATCTTCGTCGACACCGAGACGTCGAACTGGACGTGGGACGCCCAGCGCGAGCAGTACTCCTGGCACCGCTTCTTCCACCACCAGCCCGATCTGAACTTCGACAACCCGGCGGTGCAGGGCGCGATGCTCGACGTCGTCCGCTTCTGGCTCGACGTGGGGCTCGACGGCTTCCGGCTCGACGCGGTGCCGTACCTGTTCGAGCGCGAGGGCACCAACGGCGAGAACCTTCCGGAGACGCACGAGTACCTGAAGCGCGTACGTGAGACGGTCGACGCGGAGTTTCCGGGGCGAGTGCTGCTGGCCGAGGCGAACCAGTGGCCTGCGGACGTCGTCGAGTACTTCGGTGACGGCGACGAGTGCCACATGTGCTTCCACTTCCCGCTGATGCCGCGCATGTTCATGGCGGTGCGACGCGAGCAGCGCTATCCGATCACCGAGATCCTGGCGCAGACGCCGGAGATCCCGGACGGCTGCCAGTGGGGGATCTTCCTGCGCAACCACGACGAGCTGACGCTCGAGATGGTCACGGACGAGGAACGCGACTACATGTACTCCGAGTACGCGAAGGACCCGCTGATGCGGCGCAACATCGGCATCTCGCGCCGCCTCTTCCCGCTCATCGACAACGACCGGCGGGTCGCGGAGCTCTTCCACGCCATGCTGTTCTCGCTGCCGGGCAGCCCCGTCATGTACTACGGCGACGAGATCGGCATGGGCGACAACATCTACCTCGGCGACCGCGACGCCGTGCGTACGCCGATGCAGTGGACCCCCGACCGCAACGCCGGGTTCAGCAAGAGCGATTTCGCGCAGCTGTACCTGCCGCCGCTCATGGATCCGGTGTACGGCTATCAGGCCGTCAACGTCGAAGGCGAGACGCGCAACCCCAGCTCGTTCCTCCACTGGTTGCGGCGCATGTTGCAGATCCGCCGCGAGCACCCGGTGCTGGGCACCGGCGCGCTCGAGGTGCTGTCGACCGAGAACCCGTCCGTGCTCGCGTACCTCCGTTCGATGACCGGCGACGACGGCAAGAGCGACGTGGTGCTGTGCGTGAACAACCTCAGCCGGTTCGCGCAGCCGGTCGAGCTGATGCTGCCTCAGCACGCCGGCAAGGTGCCCATCGAGACCCTCGGTCGGGTGCCCTTCCCACCGATCGGCGACCTGCCGTACTTCGTCACCCTTCCGCCCTACGGCTTCTACTGGTTCACGGTTGTGGAGCCGGGAATGGAGACGCAGTGAGTACGGACATCGAACTGGCGCAGCTGGCGACGTTGCTGCCCGACTTCCTCGTGCGTCAGCGGTGGTACGGCGCGCACGACCTCGAGCTCGCGGGTGTCGAGATCGTCGACTCGGACTCGTGGAGCACCGACTGGCCCGAGCTCGTGTGGCTGCTCGTCGAGGCCCGGTTCGACGAAGTCGGCGAGGCTCGGTTCCAGGTGCCGGTCGGGTTGCGCCCGCTCGACCAGACCGAGCGCTTCCTCGAGGGCAAGGGCCGCACGTTCCTCGGCGACGTCGACACCGACCGCGGTCCGGCCCTCGCCTACGACGCGCTCGTCGACCCCGAGCTCGCGCTGACGTTTCTCTCGCACGTCGCGCCCGACGAGCACGTCGAGCGGGTGCGGTCGCTCAACGTCGAGATGTCGAACACGTCGGTCGTGTTCGACGAGCGACTCATCATGAAGGTGTTCCGCCGATTGGCCAACGGCCCGAACCCCGACGTCGAGGTCACCGAGGCGTTGGCGCGCGTCGGCTTCAGTCACATCAGCGCGCCGGTTGCCACATGGCGCCGCGGCGAGGTCGACCTCGCGGTCGTGCGGCAGTTCCTCGAGGGCGGCACCGAAGGGTGGCAGCTCGCGCTCACCTCGCTGCGCGACGTGTACGACAGCCGCCTCGACCCGGCGGAGTCGGGCGGAGACTTCGGGCCGGAGGCGCACCGGCTCGGCCAGATCACCGCCGAGATGCACCTCAAGCTCGCGGAGGCGATGAGCACCGGAGAGGGCGAGCCCAAGGTCTGGGCCGACGCGATGGTCGCGTCGCTCTCACACTCGCGAGCGCGTGCGCTCGACGCGTCGGCCATCGCCGACGCCTACGAATCGCTGCGCGTCGTGGACGATCCGGGCAAGGCGATCCGCATCCATGGCGACTATCACCTCGGGCAAACGATGCGCACCGACGCGGGCTGGTTCATCCTCGACTTCGAGGGCGAGCCCGCGGTACCGCTGGAGGAGCGACGCAAGCCGTCCTCGCCGTTGCGCGATGTCGCCGGCATGTTGCGGTCGTTCCACTACGCGGCCGAGGTTGCGCTCGCGGAGCGCGGCGACTCCGCCGACGACGACGAGCTGCGCACGCTGGGCGGGCGCTGGGAGCAGCACGTCGCACGGCGGTTCCGGGCCGGTTACTTCGGCACGGACGGGATCGACGAGCTGCTGCCAGCCACCGATCACGACCGCGATGTCGTCCTCACCGCGTTCGTGCTCGCCAAGGCGGTGTACGAGGTCGGCTACGAGCTCGCCCACCGACCGGAATGGGTGCGCATCCCGCTCGAAGCCGTCAACCGCCTCGTCGGCTAGCCCCGCGACACGACGGGTAGCCCGCAGATGTGGTTGCATCCAACCCCATGACCAAGCGTCTGCTCGCGGCCGAGATCGACTCGATCGTCAACGGCGAGCACCGCAACCCTCACGACTTCCTCGGTCATCACGGCGGCATCGTGCGCGCGTGGCGTCCGGGCGCGGAGTCCGTCGTCGCCGGCGGTGTCAAGGCGGAGCGAGTGCACGACGCGGGTCTGTTCGAAGCGCGCGTTCCCGAGACCGTCGCCGACTACGAGGTCGAGGCGCGCTATCGCGACGGCGCCGCGTTCACGTTCGACGATCCGTACCGACACTGGCCGACGCTCGGCGACGTCGACCTCTACCTCATCGGCGAGGGCCGGCACGAGCGCCTGTGGGAGGTGCTCGGAGCGCACCACCGTGAGCACGAGGGAAGCAGCGGCACCGCGTTCGCAGTGTGGGCGCCCTCGGCGCGAGCAGTGCGCGTGGTCGGCGACTTCAACCTCTGGGACGGCCGTGTCCACCCGATGCGCTCGATGGGTTCGTCGGGGGTGTGGGAGCTCTTCCTCCCGGGCGTGCAGCCCGGCAGCCGCTACAAGTTCGAGATCATCGGTGCCGACGGGAAGCTCCGCCTGAAGGCCGACCCGATGGCGAGGCAGGCGGAGACGCCGCCGGGCACGGCGTCGATCGTGACGGTGTCGCAACATCGGTGGTCGGACGGCGAGTGGATGCAGCGCCGCGCGGCGGTCGACGCCGTGAACCAGCGGATCTCCACGTACGAGCTGCACCTCGGCTCGTGGCGGCGCAAGCCGGAGGACGACGACCGGCCCCTCACGTATCTCGAGCTGGCCGAGCAGCTCCCGGACTACGTGGCCGACCTCGGGTTCACGCACGTCGAGATGATGCCGGTGGCCGAGCACCCGTTCGGCGGCTCGTGGGGCTACCAGGTCTCGTCGTACTACGCGCCCACCTCGCGCTTCGGATCGCCCGACGACTTTCGCGTGCTCGTCGAGGCGCTGCATCGCAAGGGCATCGGCGTGATCGTCGACTGGGTGCCCGCGCATTTTCCGAAGGACGAGTGGGCGCTCGCGCGCTTCGACGGCTCCGCGCTCTACGAACACGCCGACCCGCGCCAGGGCGAGCACCCCGACTGGGGCACGCTCGTCTTCAACTTCGGGCGCCACGAGGTGCGCAACTTCTTGCTGGCCAACGCGCTGTATTGGATGGAGGAGTTCCATGTCGACGGGCTGCGGGTCGACGCGGTGGCCTCGATGCTCTACCTCGACTACTCACGCAAGGCCGGCGAGTGGGTGCCGAACGAATTCGGTGGCCGGGAGAACCTCGAGGCGATCCACTTCCTGCAGGAGGTGAACACCGTCGTGCCCGCGCGCTGCCCGGGCGCGATGACGATCGCCGAAGAGTCCACCGCGTTTCCCGGCGTGTCGCGGCCCGTGCACCTGGGCGGCCTTGGCTTCCACTTCAAGTGGAACATGGGATGGATGCACGACACGCTCGCGTACTTCGCGCACGACCCCGTGTACCGCCGCTACCACCACCACGACCTCACGTTCGGGCTCATGTACGCGTGGAGCGAGAACTTTACGCTCCCGCTGAGCCACGACGAGGTCGTGCACCTCAAGGGCTCGCTGTTGCAGAAGATGCCCGGCGACCGCTGGCAGAAGTTCGCCAACCTGCGTTCGCTGTTCGCCTGGATGTGGGCCCACCCGGGCAAGCAGTTGCTCTTCATGGGCGGTGAGTTTGCCCAGGAGCGCGAGTGGTCAGAGAGCCGCTCGCTCGACTGGCACCTGCTCGACGACGGGTTGCACCGGGGCGTGCAGTCGTTGCTGCGCTCGCTCAACGCGGTGGAGGCGAACGAGACTGCGCTCTACGCGTCGGACTTCACGCCGGCCGGCTTCGCGTGGATCGACGCGAACGACTCCGATCAGAGCGTGTACTCGTTCCTGCGCTTCGACGCCGGTGGGACGGGCCGCCCGATCGCGTGCGTCGCCAACCTCACGCCCGTGCCCCGCCACGGCTACCGGATGGGTCTCCCGGTCGTCGGGAAGTGGGTCGAGGTGCTCAACACCGACGCGCAGGAGTTCGGCGGCAGCGGCGTGACGAACGGGGAGGCCTGGACCGACGAGGTGAGCTGGCACGGCCATCCGCAGTCGGTCGCCATGACGATCCCGCCGCTCGCCGTCGTCTGGCTCGCCCCCGCCTGATTCCCCCACCAACTGGCGTGCATCGGCACGGCCGCTGGCCGGAGCCGATGCACGATGGTCGCACGTAATCTCGCTTTATGGGAGACGTGCGGCTGGTCATCCACGGGCACTTCTACCAACCGCCGCGCGAGAACCCGTGGACGGAAGAGGTGGCCGCCGAGCCGTCCGCCGCTCCGTACCACGACTGGAACGAGCGCATCGC
>DASZHU010000144.1:0-4470 GCA_035937605.1 Acidimicrobiales bacterium
GACGTCAAGGTCCCGATCGCGCCGGACCGAAAACGAAGCGCGAGCGTGGCCACGTCCTCGATCCCGGGGATCTCGTGGAACCCTGCGGTGCGAGCGCTCACCTCGGCCACCGGGCCGAGCACGTGCTCGAGCATGTCGAGATCGTGGATCGAGTGCTCGAGCAGCGTGCCCGCGCCGGCCTTCGTCACGTCGCCGCGCCACGTCGAGCGGTACGTGCCCTGCACCGGGATGAACTGGTCGTCGCGGAACACGACGCTCATCGGCCGCCCGCTCGCCGGATCAGCGGCGAGTGCCTTCAACATCCCGAACGCCGGCGAGTGACGCAGGACGAGACCGACCTGGTTCACGACGCCCGCGTTCTCGACCACCGCCGTCATTGACCGCGCCTGCTCAAGGTCGACGGCGAGCGGCTTCTCGCAGAACACGGCGCGCCCCCGTTCGGCCGCGGCGGCGACCAGCCTCGGGTGCTCGGCGGTCCAGGCGCACACGTAGACCGCGTCGCAGTCGTCGAGCACCTCGTCCGGCGCCGCCCTCACGGTGGCACCGCTGGCGCGGGCGAAGTCGAGGGCACGCTCGGTATCCGGATCGAACACGCCGGCCCATTCCACGTCGGCGCGCCCGACGTGCAGCGACTTCGAGTGGTACGTGGCGATGAGGCCCGCTCCGAGGAACCCCACCCGTATCGTCATCGAACCCGGACGGTAGCCGCCGTGCCGGCCGACACAGACCGGTTGGGAATGTCGACCGGCGCCGTAGGGTTTCGTGACTTGCAATCGGAAAGTCACTCAGGAGCCCTACATGGCCGAACGACTCGACACCACGACCCTGCCCGTCCTGCCGCTGACCAGCGGCGTGGTCCTCCCCCAGATGGTGATCACCCTGGCGCTCGAGACCGACGAGGCCCGATGGGCCGCGGACGCGGCCGCGACCGCCGACTCCCAGCTGCTCCTCGTCCCCCGATTCCCCGACGGCGGCCGCTACGGCCGGGTCGGCACGATCGCCAAGGTCGAGAACACGGGCACGCTCCCCGGCGGCACGCCCGCGCTCGTCGTGCGGGCGCTGGGCCGGGCCCACGTCGGCAGCGGCGTGATCGGCACGACGTCGGCGCTGTGGGTCCACACCGAGGCGATCGACGACGTCGAGCCCACACCCCGGGCGGTCGAGCTCACCGGTGAGGTGCGCGCCGCCATCCGGGCGCTGTTCGAGCGGCTCGGCGGCCGTCGCCTCACGGAGGTGCTCAACGAGGTGAACGACCCGGGGCAGCTCGCCGACCTCGCCGGCTGGTGGCCCGACCTCGCGTTCGAACGCAAGGTCGAGCTGCTCGAGACCGTGGATGTCGAAGCGCGCCTCGAGCGCGTGCTCGAGTGGACCAAGGAGGCGCTGGCCGAGCTCGAGGTGAGCGAGCAGATCCGCAAGGACGTGAGCGAGAACATCGACAAGAACCAACGTGAGTTCCTCCTGCGCCAGCAGATGAGCGCGATCCGCAAAGAGCTCGGAGACGACGATGGCGACGAGGACCTCGTCGACGACTACCGCGCCAAGCTCGCCGCGCTCATCGAGATGCACGCGCTCACCGACGCGGCCGCCACCGCGATCGATCGCGAGATCGGCCGCCTCGAGCGCACGCCCGCGCAGAACATGGAGCACGGTTGGATCCGCACCTGGCTCGACACCGTCTTCGAGATCCCGTGGGGTCAGCACACCACCGACGATCTCGACATCGACGACGCCCGCCGCATCCTCGACGAGGACCACACCGGTCTCGACGAGGTGAAGCAGCGCATCGTCGAGTTCTTGGCCGTCCGCAAGCTGCGTCAAGAACGCGGAATTGCGCGCGCCGAGGGAAGCGCCAGCGACGAGGCGCACTCACCTTCGAGCGAGCCGCAGGCGAGTGAGATGGTGCGGAGACCTGGCGCGATCATCGCTCTCGTCGGCCCTCCGGGGGTCGGCAAGACGTCGCTCGGCGCGTCGGTGGCACGCGCGCTCGGGCGCAAGTTCGTCCGTGTCGCGCTCGGTGGCATCCGCGACGAGGCCGAGGTCCGCGGTCACCGTCGCACCTATGTCGGCGCGCAGGCAGGACGCATCGTGAAGGCAATGCAAGAGGCGGGGACGATGAACCCGGTGTTCCTGCTCGACGAGGTCGACAAGGTCGGCAGCGACTGGCGCGGTGATCCGTCGTCGGCATTGCTCGAGGTGCTCGACCCTGCCCAGAACCACAGCTTCCGCGACCACTACCTCGAGGTCGACCTCGACCTGTCGGACGTGCTGTTCATCGCGACGGCCAACGTCATGGAGACCATCCCCGGTCCACTGCTCGACCGCATGGAGATCGTGCGGCTCGACGGCTACACGGAGGACGAGAAGGTCGCGATCGCTCGCAGCCATCTCATCGGGCGTCAGGTGCAGCACAACGGATTGCGCGGCGACGAAGTCGTCGTGACCGACGACGCGCTGCACGGCATCGTGGCCGACTACACGCGCGAAGCCGGTGTGCGGAACCTCGAGCGCGAGCTCGGCAAGGTGCTGCGCAAGGTGGCGACCCAGGTCGCGGGCGGCAGTGCGACCCCCATCACCGTCGATCGCGCCGATCTGCGCACGTATCTCGGACGCGCCAAGTTCTTCGCGGAGGTCGCGGAGCGCACGGCCGTTCCTGGTGTGGCGACGGGTCTGGCCGTCACCGGCGCCGGGGGCGACGTGTTGTTCGTCGAAACGACGTCGATGGATGGCGCGAAGGATCCGGGCCTCACGGTCACCGGTCAGCTCGGCGACGTGATGAAGGAGTCGGCATCGATCGCGCTGTCGTACGTGCGGTCGAGGTCGCACGATCTCGGCATCGACGCCAACGCGCTCGACGATCGCCGCTTCCACGTGCACTTCCCCGCCGGGGCGGTGCCCAAGGACGGTCCTTCGGCCGGTATCACGATGACGACGGCGCTGGTGTCGTTGCTCACCGGTCGACCGGTTCGGGCGAACGTCGGCATGACCGGCGAGGTCACGCTGTCGGGCCGCGTGCTCCCGATCGGTGGCGTCAAGCAGAAGGTGCTCGCCGCGCATCGGGCCGGGCTGAAGGAGGTCATCCTCCCGGCTCGGAACGAAGCCGATCTCGACGACGTGCCGGAGAAGGTCCGCGACGACATGACCTTCCACTTGGTGGATCAGGTCGACCGCGTGCTCGAAATAGCTCTCGAAGCCGCCTAGGACACAGAATCGGGGTCATGCGCACCCCGGTCTGCGATCTGCTCGGCATCGAGTTCCCGATCCTGGCCTTCAGTCACTGCCGCGACGTCGTCGCGGCAGTGTCGAAGGCCGGTGGTCTCGGCGTCCTCGGCGCCGTCGCCTTCACGCCCGAGATGCTCGAAACCGAATTGGACTGGATCGAGAACGAGGTAGGAGACAAGCCGTACGGCGTCGACGTGCTCGTGCCGGCGAAGTACATCGGCATCGAAGAGGGCGGCCTCAGCGGCACGAAGCTGAAGGACATGATCCCCGATGAGCACCGTGCGTTCGTCAACGATCTGATGACGCGTTACGGCGTGCCGCCGCTGCCCGACGACGAGAAGATCAGCGCCACCGGCGGCCTGCTGTCGTGGTCGCACAAGGGAGCCCAGCCGTTGATGGATGTGGCGTTCGCACACAGGACGAGGCTCATCGCCAACGCACTCGGTCCCGCACCGGACTACATGGTCGAGCACGCACACGCGAACGACGTGGTCGTCGCCGGTCTCGTCGGCAAGAAGCAGCACGCCGAGCGACAGAAGAACGCCGGCGTGGACCTCATCGTCGCTCAGGGTTACGAAGCCGGTGGACACACGGGTGAGATCAGCACGATGGTGCTCATCCCCGAGGTCGTCGACGCGGTTGCGCCGACGCCGGTGCTCGCCGCGGGCGGTATCGGCAACGGGCGCCAGATCGCCGCGTCGCTCGCGCTCGGCGCGCAAGGCGTGTGGTGTGGTTCGGTCTGGCTCACGACCGAAGAGGCCGAGACGCATCCGATCGTGAAGGAGAAGTTCCTCGCGGCAACGTCGTCGGACACCGTGCGGTCGCGCGCGTCGACCGGCAAGCCCGCGCGGCAGCTGCGCACCGCATGGACTGACGAGTGGGAAGACCCGGCCAACCCCGACCCGCTCCCGATGCCGTTGCACGGCATGCTCATCGCCGACGCGCAGCGGCGCATGCAGCGGTCCGCCGCGTCGAACCCCGGCGCGCAACAGCTCGTGAACTACTTCGTCGGCCAGATCGTGGGACAGATGAACCAGGTGAAGCCGGCCAAGCAGGTCGTCTACGAGATGGTCGAAGAGTTCATCGACGCCGCGGAACGAGTGAGCGGCCTCCTCGAGAGCTGATTCTGGCGTCATACACAGCCGGATACGGCGCTGGTCGACGCCAGAACGCGAGGGGTCAGTGCTCGGTGTAGTTGATCTGGCCGGCGTCGGGGGTGGCGACCGCGAAGCAGAAGCAGTGGATCGGTGC
>DASZHU010000145.1:0-8394 GCA_035937605.1 Acidimicrobiales bacterium
ACCTCGATGTTGCACGTCTTTGCCGCGGAAGGCGGTTACCAGGATTTCACGCTGGCGGGAGGGGACAAGTTCTGGCTCCTCTTCTCGGGGCTCACGGCCCTGCTGGCCATCGCCACCGGCTTCTACCTGATGCGCGGCGTGCTCGCCGCCGACCAGGGCACGCCGAAGATGCAGGAGATCGCCAGGGCGATCCAGGAGGGCGCGCTCGCCTACCTGAAGCGCCAGTTCAAGACGATCGGCGTGATCCTGGTGCCACTGGCAATCGTCGTGTTCTTCACATCGACGAAAGTGGTCAACCCGGGCAACGGGAAGGAGGCGCTGTCGTTCGGCGCATCCGGCCTGTTCCGCACGCTCGCGTTCGTGGCCGGCGGGATGATGTCCGGGCTGACCGGTTACATCGGCATGACGCTCGCGACGCGGGGCAACGTCCGCACGGCGGCCGCGGCCCGCGAGGGCTCGATGGCCGCGGCGCTCAAGGTCGCCTTCCGAAGCGGAGGCGTGGCGGGCATGTTCACTGTCGGGCTCGGCCTGCTCGGCGCCACGGTCATCATCGCCGTCTTCCAGAACACCGCATCCGCGATCCTCATCGGCTTCGGCTTCGGTGGGTCGCTCCTGGCACTGTTCCTGCGCGTCGGTGGCGGCATCTTCACCAAGGCGGCCGACGTGGGCGCCGACCTCGTGGGCAAGGTCGAGGCCGGCATCCCCGAGGACGACCCCCGCAATCCGGCGACCATCGCCGACAACGTCGGCGACAACGTGGGCGACTGCGCGGGCATGGCGGCCGACCTCTTCGAGAGCTATGAGGTCACCCTCGTTGCGTCGATCATCCTCGGCGTCTCGGCGTTCCACTCGATCTATCCCGACGACCCGAAGAAGTGGGTACTCGGTCTGATCTTCCCGTTGATCGCTCGCGCCATCGGCGTGCTCGCGTCGATCGTCGGCGTGTTCGCCGTGAAGGCGCGCGAAGGAGAGACGAACGCGCTCAAGCCGATCAACCGCGGCTTCCTGACCGCAGGCATCCTCACCGTGGTCGGCACCGCAGCCGTGGCGCTGCTGTACGTCGGCAACGACGCGGGCAGCGGACCTGACGCGGTGTCCAACGTCGGTTGGCGCGTGCTCGCCGCCGTGGTCGTCGGCCTCGTGCTCGCGCAAGCACTGAGCCGTCTCACCGAGTACTTCACGTCCACGGAGACCACACCCGTACGCGACATCGCCGAGGCCGCGCGCACCGGCCCCGCGACGACCGTCCTGTCGGGCATCGCCTCTGGGCTCGAGTCGTCGGTCTACGCGATCATCCTCATCGCGGTCGCCCTCGGCGTGTCGATCGCGCTCGGCGGCGGCAACATCCAGTTCTCCTTCTACCTCGTCGCCTTGTGCGGCATGGGCATGCTCGCCACCACCGGAGTCATCGTGTCGGAAGACACGTTCGGGCCGGTCTCCGACAACGCCGCGGGTATCGCGGAGATGTCGGGTGAGTTCGACGGTGAGGCCGAACGCATCATGGTGAGCCTCGATGCGGTCGGCAACACGACGAAGGCCGTCACGAAGGGCTTCGCCATTGGCTCTGCCGTGATCGCCGCGGTCGCCCTCTTCGCGAGCTTCATCGAGACCGTGGGTTCAGAGCTCGCGGACAAGCTGGTCGCCAACGTCAACCTCTTCGATCAACCGATCACGCAGATCAACGTGGCCGACCCGAAGACGTTCATCGGCCTGCTCATCGGAGGCTCGATCGCGTTCATGTTCTCGTCGCTCGCGATCCGCGCCGTCGGTCGTACGGCCGGTGTCGTGGTGCAAGAGGTTCGCCGCCAGTTCGCCGACGGCAAGATCATGTCGGGTGAGAAGCAACCCGAATACGGGCCCGTCATCGACATCTGCACCACGGCGTCGCTGCGCGAGCTCGCCACTCCCGCGTTGCTCGCGGTGTTGACGCCGGCGATCATCGGCTTCGGCGTCAACTACCTTGCGCTCGGCGCGTTCTTGGCCGCCGTCATCCTCACCGGCCAGTTGATGGCCAACTTCCTGTCCAACTCGGGCGGCGCATGGGACAACGCCAAGAAGTACATCGAGGACGGCCATGAGGGTGGCAAGGGCTCCGAGGCGCACAAGGCGGCGGTCATCGGTGACACCGTCGGCGACCCGTTCAAGGACACGGCCGGCCCGGCGCTGAACCCGCTCATCAAGGTGATGAACCTGGTCTCGCTGCTCATCCTGCCGGCCGTGATCAGCCTGCGCGACAACAACGTTCGCTATGTGATCGCCGGCGGCGCGCTGGCGGTTCTCATCGGCGCAATCGCGTTCTCGAAGCGCAAGACGCAGGCGCTCGACTCCGGGCCCGTGCTCGGTGCCGCCGCAGCCGCAACCCCGGCCGCGGCGGACTGACCACACCGACCATTCGGTTCAGGCGGCGAGCTTCGCGAGGCCCTTCTTCACGATCGTGAGGGGGGCGGGCAGCTTGGAGGTGTCGGCACCGGTCGAAGCCGCGAACTGGAAGGTCACCGCGGTGTCGCCGATCCGCGCCGCGAACAGCTGACCGTGGAACGTGTCGGTCTGGAAATCGATCTCCACCCCTTCCTGCACGCCGAGCTCAGACGACACGTCCTTCGGCGGCTGGAACGTGATCGTCGTGCTGCTGTCGATCGTGCCCTGCGTGCAGCTCACGCCTTGCTCGCCGAGTTGGAACGCCTTCTGCGACGTGGCCGCGTCCTTGTAGACCGTGATCTCCTCGACGAAGACGGCACCGAAGCTCGCGCTCGCCTGCGAGCCGACATCGACGACGGCGGGAACCTGCGCGCCGACGTTCGGTTGACCACAGCTGGTGGGCGTCGTGTTGTCGACCTTGAACGCGGCGTCCTGGAAGTCCGCGGTGAGATCGCTGGCCTTCAGCAGCTTCGCCTTCACCGCGGTAGCTGACGGCGTCGCCGCCGACGACGACGAGGACGACGACGACGAGGACGACGAGGAACTGTTCGACGAGCTGCTCGAGCTCGAGGACGAAGGGCTCGATGACGAGCTGCTCGCGGCGGCGATGTTGGTCTTCTTGCCGTCGTCGCGGGTCAGCAGGAACGCCGCGATGGCGATGGCCGCCACGGCCAGCACTCCGACCACGATCCACTTGCCGTTGCCCGACGTCGCTCCGGGCGCCGCAACCGGGGGCGGTCCAATCGGCGGCGGGCCGAGCGGCGGCGGGCCGAGCGGCGGCGCAACCGGCGGCATCGCCGCCGTCGGCGGGCTCGCGAACGGAGGCGCCGTCGGGATCGGTGCCGTCGCCGCTGCTCGGGCGTCGGGATGCTGGTCGGGCGGGTACCACTTGCCGTCCGACGCCTGCCACCAGCCCTCGCCTTGTCCCGTGTCGCTCATGGCCGAGCACTGTAGGCACGGATTTGCTGGTCAGCTGCTGAGCCCGCCTGGTTGCTCACGAATTGACGCCCTGTTCGGAACGGCCGCGCCGGGCGCGGATGATCTCGATCGCGATGGGCACGAGCGACAGCAGGATGATCACACCCTCGATCACGAGCAGATGGTCTTCGGCGCTCGGCACGGTCTTGCCGAGCACGAAGCCGAGCATCGTGACTCCCAGTGTCCACAACGCTCCGCCGATCAGGTTGTAGGTCGTGAAGTCACGCGCCGGCATCTCGGCCACACCCGCCATCGGGTTCGCGAACGTGCGCACGATCGGGATGAAGCGCGCCAGCACGATCGTCCGATTGCCGTACTTGTCGAAGTACGAGTCGGCCTTGTCCACATTCTCCGGTTTGAACAACCGCGAGTCGGGCCGGCTGAACAGCGCGGGGCCGGCCTTTCGCCCGATGAAGTACCCGGTCTGCGCCCCCGCGACCGCCGACACGTACAGGCCCACGAGCACCACGGCCAGGTTCAGGTGGATGTTGAGGTTCGACTGGGCGCCGACCGCACACACGAGGCCGGCGAGCACGAGCAGCGAGTCACCGGGGAAGAAGAAGCCGATCAGGAGCCCGGTCTCTGCGAACACGATGGCAAACAGGCCGATGACCCCGAACGTCTCGAGGAGGTGTTTGGGGTCCAGCACGGGCTCACCTTAGAGGCGGGGTTGGTTCCACTCCGTCCAGCCGAGCCCCGAGCGCCCATCGGCCGCGGTGAACTCGCAGAGCGCCCGCGGGAACCGCGAGACCCGACCTTCCCACTCGAGCAACGCAGGTGCGAACGCAACCGGCGTGATCGTCAGAGCGAGCTCGTCGATCGACACTCGTCCGGACGTCGCGAAGCCTTCTGCGTCGGTCTGTTCGTCGGCATGCACGCTGTTGGTGGGTTTGATCTCGCCACCGCGTTGCTCGTAGCCGAACCCGACGTCGAGCTGTGGGATCCGGATGTCGGAGCCGTGGAAGCGCGTGTCGTCGTTCAGCCGTCCTGACGTCCACACCCAGCCGAACTGCCACCAGTCGCGCACGCCCCACGAGTGATCGCGCTGGCCGAAGCCATCGAGGTCGATGCGCTCGCGCCCGACGTCGATGGTGCCGTGCACGGTGCACGGGATCTCGTAGCGCGTCGTCGCTTGGTAGTGGTACGGCACGCCCGCGGTCTCCCATTCGAGATCGAACGCGAGTGGCACCTGATCGCCGACCGGCACCGGCGCGTACAGCGCGGCCGGTTCGTCGACACCGAGCCCGTGGGCCTCGTTGCCGACGGTCACGTGCTCGAGCGGCGTCTCGACGATGTGGTCGGCCCAGAGTCCGTGCGTCCGCAGCTCGAGACCGGGCGGGTTGGGCAGCGGTGCCTCGTAGTCCGCCACCGCGACGATCGCACGATCGGGTCCGACGAGGTACGCGTGGTACCAGGTCACTCCGAGATTCGGATAGAGCCCGATCCGCACCCAGCCACCGACCGAGCCGTCAGCGGAGAAGAAGTCGAAGTACCACGACTCGCCCCAGAGGGGTTCAGAGCCCGGCTCGTGACGCCCCTCGTCAGACGGTGACACGGTCAACAGGTCACTCATCGGGAGTGTCCGGGAGGGGGTCGTAGTACTCGACGTCTTCGTCGACGCCGGCGTTGTCGCCCTCCATGGCCGAGAGGAACTCGTAGACCGGCTCGGGGAGATCGCGCGGCACGCTCCAGTCGAGCTCATCGGCGCATCCGGCTTCGATCGCGAACGGGCGGAGGAACGAGAAGTACACGTACGCCCCGCAGCGGATCTTGTCGTCCCGCGACATGGCGGCAATGTTGCGGTAGTGATCGGCTTGTGCGGTACGAACGGCCGCGACGATCGAGTCGAGCTCGTCGAGCGGAACTGATCGCAGCTCGCCCGGGGCGCAGCCGTCGGTGGTGTAGAGGCCGAAGCCGACGAGGTGATCGAGGTAGTCCTCGGGCTGGTGGTTCGACGTGCCGAAGTCGGTCACCGTGAACTCGACCTCGTCGAGTACCAGCGCAGCAGTGAGGTTCTGGTACGGCACGTCGCGTGCGACGTCGCTCCACCAATAGTCGCTCTGGCCGAGCCGGTAGAAGTCGCGCACGAGCAGCCGTCGCGACGGATGCCCTGGCACCTCATACGGACCCGTGTCGCCGTAGCCGGCGCGCGTGTCGAAGTACATCAGGAACAGGTGGTTCACGAGCGTGGCGTTGAACCGTTTGATCCGAGTGCGCTCACCGGGGTCGTCGATCGCGACGGTGCCGGCGAGCAAGTGGCCGACGATCGCCACGTCGTAGGGCGTCGAGCTGCCGGTGTCCCACGCCTGACGCGTTCCGTCGTTGCCGCGGTACGCGAGTGCCGCCCGTTCCCAGAACTCGAGCACCGTGTGCAAGCGGTCGGGCGTGTCGAGCGACGGGTCGAGCATCGAGAACACCTTGCGCCCGACAAGCGGGAAGTTGGCGATCGACCACAGGTAGCACGTGTCGACCTGGCAGCCAGGCCGACGGGCGAGGCGGCCGATCTCCTCGGCCGGCAGAACCGCGTCGATCGCCCGGATCATGTCGGGATAGCGCAGGTACGTCTCCGCGCAGGCCACGACGATGTACGCGGTGACGGGGATCAGCTTCGACTCGAGCGAGGTGCGCTCGGCAGTGAGCCGCTTGCTGATCGGGCTGTGGTACGCGATGAGCTCGTTGGCCCGGGCTCGCAGCTCCGCGTTCGATGGCGTCACGCGCGTACCAGGCCGATGTCCGACGAGCAGTCGACCTCGACCTCCGTGCCGTCGGTCGGTTCCTCGGCCTCGAATGTGCACCCCATCACGCACGGCACCTGGAACTCTCGGCTCACGATCCCGATGTGGCTACGCGGGGTACCACCGGTGCAGACAATGGCCGTCAGCTCGTGATAGATCGGCGCGAGGAAGGTGGCCCCGGCGTCGCGCACCAGCGCGACCACGCCGTCGGCACCCGTCGTCATGAGTTCGAGAACGTCATCGGGTCCGTCCATCAGCCGCCAGCGCCCCCGCACCGCGGCCGCGTCGAACACCTTGGCCCCCCGTCCGATCTCGCGCACGGCTGGCGACGATAACGTCAGCCCTCAGTGCCCCGCTATCTCACCCAGGACTGGCTCGACGCGGCGAACGGGGCGTTGTCGAGCAGCACCACGCTGGCGGAGGCGGCGGCCGACATCGAGCTCACGGTGCAGCAGGTGGTGACCGACGGCCCGGATGGAGACGTCGCCTACCACGTCGACGTCGAACTCGGTGCCGTGCGGATCGTGCGCGGCGACGCCCACGCACCCACGGTCACGTTCGAGCAGACGTGGGACACGGCGTCGGCCATCGGGCGTGGCGAGCTCTCGGCGCAGGGTGCCTTCATGACCGGACTCATCCGCGTGCGGGGCGACATCCCGAAGCTGGTCGAGCACGGATCGGTGTTCGGCGGCGTCGACGACGTGCTCGCAGAACTGCGGGCCCACACCACCTACTGATGCCCGAGCTACCCGAACTACAGGCTCATGCTGAGCGCCTCGACGAGCGCTACGCGGGATCGACGCTCGCTCGGTTCACCCCACTCACGTTCACGGCTTTGAAAACCGCCGTGCCGCCGGCCACCGACGCGCAGGGCCACGATCTCGTTTTCGTCGGGCGGCGCGGGAAGTACCTGCTGCTCGACTTCGGCCTCCTCACGTTCGTCGTGCACCTGATGCAGGGCGGACGCTTGAAGGAGGAACCGGTGGGCAAGCAGCCTGCGAAGCCGAAGACGGGCGTGGCGCGCTGGCTGTTCGAGGACGGGCGGGCGCTGCTGCTGTCGGAGGCCGGAACGGAACGCCGCGCCGGCGTGTGGGCCGTCGCCGGCGACCCGGAGGGTCAGCCACCTCTCGAAGGGCTCGGCCCGGACGCGGATGCGATCGATCCCCCACACCTGCTCGAACTGCTGCACGCGCACCCGATGCGATTGCACGGTTGGCTGCGTGATCAGCGCGCGCTCGCCGGTATCGGACGCCGCCTCGCCAACGAGATCTGTCATCGGGCCAAGCTGTCGCCGTTCGCGTCGACCGGGAAGCTCACGCTCGCGGATGCGCAGACGATCGTGGAGGCCATCCACGCTTCGGTCAACGAGTCGCTCGCGTACGAGCGCGGCCGCGACAACATGAGTTCGTCGGCGGACCGGCCCGGTTCCGTCCATCACCGTGAGGGTGAGGCCTGCTCGGCGTGCGGCGACCGGATCCGCACCGTCGAGTACACGAAGTACACAGTGGCGTACTGCCCGACGTGTCAGACCAACGGCAAGACCCTCGCCGACAACACCACGTCGAAGTTCCTCAAATGAACGAGGGCTAGATGAGGCCGAGCTCCCGCACGGCGTCGCGTTCCTCAGAGAGCTCGTTGACAGATGCGTCGATGCGGGCGCGTGAGAAGTCGTCGATGTCGAGGCCCTGCACGACGTCGTAGGCCCGCTCGCTCGTGGTGACGGGGAATGACGAGATGAGGCCCTCGGCGACGCCGTAGCTGCCGTCGCTCACGATGCCCATCGAGGTCCAGTTGCCGTTCGTGGTTCCGGATGCCCACGTGCGCACGTGGTCGATCGCGGCGTTGGCGGCCGACGCCGCGGACGACAGCCCTCGCGCCTTGATGATCGCGGCGCCCCGCTGCTGCACCGTCGGGATGAAGTTCGACTCCAACCAGGCCTGGTCACGACCGACCGCATCGAAGGCGGCCTTGTCCTTGACCTCCGCGTGGAACACGTCGGGATACTGCGTCGCCGAGTGGTTGCCCCAGATCGTCATCTTCGTGATGTCGGTGGTGTGGACGCCCGCCTTCGCTGCGAGCTGGGCCACCGCGCGGTTGTGATCCAGACGGGTCATCGCGGTGAACTGCGTGGGGTCGAGGTCCTTGGCGTTCTGCTGCGCGATGAGGCAGTTCGTGTTGGCGGGATTGCCCACCACCAGCACGCGCACGTCGCGGGCGGCGGAGCGCGACAGCGCCTCGCCCTGGGGCTTGAAGATGCCGCCGT
>DASZHU010000146.1:0-34985 GCA_035937605.1 Acidimicrobiales bacterium
CGATCTGCGGCTCGCTGTCACGGAGGCCTTCGCGAATGCCATCGACGCCGAACGCCGCAAGCCCGACGCCGAGCGTCGTGCCGTCGTGGTGCGCTGCGATCTCGATCCGGACTACGTGGCCGTCGAAGTTCACGACGAAGCAGGTGGATTCGATCCCGCCGCGCTGACGCCGCATCCGGATGTCACCAAGCCTGCGCGGTTGCAGTTCGAGCGCGGGCTCGGGATCCCCCTCATGCGCGAGCTGACCGATCAGCTCGAGTTCCGGCCCGAGGGCGGCGGCACCACCGTCCGCCTCGTGCTCACGTCGCACCTGCGCGGCTGACCGCCTCGAGTCAGGCGGGCTCGTGCTTGCGGAGCTCCCGCCGCGCCACCGTCAGACGATGGACCTCATCGGGGCCGTCGGCGAGTCGGAGTGTCCGGAGGTGGGCGTAGAGCGACGACAGCCCGAAGTCGTCGCCGATGCCGGCGGCGCCATGGGCCTGGATGGCGTGGTCGACGATGTCGAGGGCCATCTGCGGCACGGCCACCTTGATACCCGAGATCTCGGTGCGCGCCGCCTTGTTGCCCTCCTTGTCCATGAGCCACGCGGTGTAGAGGGTGTACAGGCGGGATTGGTCGATGTTGATGCGCGCGTCGGCGATCCACGTCTGGATCACGCCCTGCTCGGCGAGCTGCTTGCCGAAGGCCGTGCGCGTCGTGACGCGCTGGCACAGCATGTCGAGGGCGCGCTCGGCCGCGCCGATCGTGCGCATGCAGTGATGGATCCGGCCGGGGCCCAAGCGCGCCTGCGCGATCGCGAACCCGCCGCCTTGCTCGCCGAGCAGGTTCGTCTTGGGCACGCGCACGTTCTCGAACAGCAACTCGCAGTGGCCTTCCACGTCCTGGTAGCCGAACACGGGGAGCGATCGCACGTTGGTGACGCCCGGTGTGTCCATCGGCACGAGCACCATCGACTGCTGGAGATGGCGCGGACCGCTGGGGTCGGTCTTGCCCATGACGATCAGGATCTTGCAGCGCCTGCTCGCCGCACCCGAGATCCACCACTTGCGACCGTTGATGATGTAGTCGTCGCCGTCGGATTCGATGCGACACTCGATGTTCGTCGCATCGGACGACGCCACCGCCGGCTCGGTCATCGCGAACGCCGATCGGATCTCGCCCTCGAGCAACGGATGCAGCCATTGCTCCTGCTGTTCGGGCGTGCCGAACATGGTCAGGATCTCCATGTTGCCGGTGTCGGGCGCCGCACAGTTCGTTCCCTCCGACGCGAGGCTCGACCTCCCCATCACCTCGGCGAGCGGCGCATAGTCGAGGTTGGAGAGCCCGTCGGTCCACTGCGTCTTGTGCGGGAGGAACAGGTTCCACAAACCGCGCCGCTTCGCCTCCGCCTTCAACTCCTCCATCACCGGCGGGTGGAAGTGCGGATCGCCGGACTCCTCCAACTGCGTCCCGTAGACCGGTTCGGCCGGATACACCTTCTCGTTCATGAAGGCGAGCAGGTCATCTCGCAGCCGTGACGCGGTATCCGACAGGGCGAAGTCCATGAGCCGGACACTACGTTGCTTTTCATGTCGGTCTCATTCGAACGTGACGGTGCCGTAGCGGTCATCTCGGTCGACGACGGCAAGGCAAACGCGTACTCGCCCGACGTCCTGTCCGCGATGAGCGACGCGTTCGACAAGGCGCACGACGACGCCGTGGGCGCCGTGCTGTTGCAGGGCCGTCCCGGACGGTTCTCCGCTGGGTTCGACCTGTCGATCATGACCTCGAGCACCGATGCGATGCGCGACCTCGTCACGCAGGGCGCCGAGTTGTTGCTGAAGATCTTCACGCATCCCACGCCGGTGGTCACCGCGTGCACCGGTCACGCGTTGGCCGCCGGCGCGCTGGTGCTGCTCGCGAGTGACGTACGCGTCGGCGCGGAGGGTGAATTCAAGATCGGCCTCAACGAGGTGGCGATCGGCATGCCGCTGCCGATCTTCGCCGTGGAGTTCGCGCGCTATCGCATGCCGCCCTCCGCATTCGACAGCGCGCTGTTGGGCGAGGTGTTCGGCCCTGCCGACGCGGTGCGGGCCGGCTACCTCGACCGCGCGAGCACCGACGTGCTCCGTGACGCGGCCGCGATCGCGCAGCGCCTGTCTGGGCTACGCCGCGGCGCCGTCGCCCGCACGAAGGAGCATGCCCGTGCCGCGCTCGCCCTGCGAATCACCGAGACGCTCTACGCCGACATGGCCACGCTGGCCGGGCCCACACCACCCTGAAACCCACTCAGCAACATGAAGAGGTGGATCCCTGAGCGCGCAGTTCTCAGCTGACGTCCATGAGCATGCCTTCGCACGTGCGGATGAGCACACGCGAGGCATCGGCCGCTTCTCGGCTCGACAGCGGGTTCTCGGCGCGGCGCTGCCACCGGCCGATCGCGTTCTGGAGCGCGACTCGGATGTCGCCCGGCGTCGCGCCCGGATCGAGCCCGAGTCTCGTCGTCGGCGACGAACCCTCGGCTCCGAGCATCCGCTCCATCTCCTCGCACTCGGCGGGCTTCACACCCTTCACCACTCCCGCCCGGAGCGCGTTGAGGAGCCGCACCTCTGCAAACTCGTGCGCCCCGGCGGTGACACGCTCGAGCTCTGACGCAAGCTCGTCGGCGCCGGCAACGGGGTGATCGCGAACGACAGCCTCGAGCGCGAGCAGCGCGGACCGCGACTTCAGCACGTCGCGACGCGACGCGAACTGGGACAGGAGCACCTGCTTCAACTCCACAAGCCCACTGCGCAGCACGAGCTCGTTCGCCAGCTGGCTCGACGTCGTCACCGCACCCTGACGGATCAACGCCGCGGCGAGGCGCACGCCGAACAGCCCGAACCGATCGAGAAGGTGCTCGCGCTCCATCGAGGTCAGTGCGATCTGCGTCGGCGCTTGCACGAACCGATCGGTCGAGAGGAAGAGCCGATCGGCCTCGTCCTGTGGCGCGGTCGCGATCGTGTACAGCGCCTTGAACTCAGCCTCGCGCAGTGTCGAACCCGACTGCGCCAGGAGTCCGGCCACCGGCACCACGGTCTGGCAGAGGCGACGGACCTTGGCGTCGTGCTTGTAGCGCGTGGCGATGCGCGACGCGGACGCCATCGAGTCGAGTCGCCCCACGCCGATCTCGTCCGCCCGCGAGAGCACGGCGATCGCGTTCACCGGTGTTGCCTGCGCGACCTCCTGGTCGTGGAACGCCTCCAGAAAGCCGATGTCGGTGGTGTGCAGGTGCCGCATCAGGTACAGCACCGCGTCGGCGGGAGTCACCTGGTCCTCGCCCGGGGTGAGGAACGCCTGGGCACGCGCCGAAACGTCGATCGACAGTGATGCGATGCCGGGTGTGTCGATCAGCGTGATCGCCCGCAACGACGACGACGGCCACTCAACCTCCAGCCGGTCGACCGTCTCGACCGGCGTGCCTTGCAGGTCGATGTCGATCGCGCCGGCATCACGCGAGAACGGCACCTGCCGGGGCTCGCCTTCCTTCGGGTGCATCATCACCCGGTACGTGATGCCGTCGCGGTACCACGTGACGATCTTCGAGCACTCGCCGGCGTCGGTCGGCGCCAGCTCTTCGCCGAC
This sequence comes from Acidimicrobiales bacterium, assembly GCA_035937605.1. GTDB lineage: Bacteria > Actinomycetota > Acidimicrobiia > Acidimicrobiales > JACDCH01 > DASUCS01. The sequence goes on from DASZHU010000146.1 coordinate 3,604, forward strand.
AAGGGCGTTGAGCAGCGTCGACTTCCCCGCCTTCACCTTGCCCGCGATCGCGACACGGAGCGGCTCGTCGAGGCGCGCACGCTCGGCTTCGAGTTGCGCGCCCTGTGGCGTGTCGCGGTACACGCTGGTGGAGCGCGTCAGCAGGCCCCGCACCTCGTCGAGCAGCGTCGGGCGACGAGCCACTACGACGCCTCGCTCGCGAGATCAGGTGCGAGCGACAACACCTCGTCGCGCAAACCTCGGATCCGCGCGATCTCCGCTTCGACGTCGGGCAGGCGCTTCGCCCGAGTCTTGGCGTCGGTGTCGACCGCGACCTGCGCCTTGTGCAGGGCTTCGGTGGTCGACCGATAGAGCTCCTCGGCCCGCGTCGTGAACTGATCTCGCAGCTGCCGCTGGATACGACGCACTGTGTCACGTGCGTCCTTGCCGACCTGGAAGGCCAGCTCGTCGGTGTACTTGCGGTGCGCGTTCTTGGCTTGCGCCCGTCGTTGCGCGAGCGCGCGGTTCTTCTCGTCGCGGTAGGCCTTCCCACCGAAGATGATGCCGGCGACGACGCCGACGGGGTTGATCAACGCGAGACCGACCATCTGGCCAAACATGCCGAACATGAGCGCGCCGCCGTACGACGATCGCAGCGTGCTCATGCCGGTGCTCAAACCGTCGCCCTCCTGCAGCTCCACGTCGGCCGACGCCTCGACCGCCTTCAACAGCTCGGAGGGGTTGGGGACGTCGAGCTGCACCGCGATCTCATTGCCGTCGATCGAGAACAGCTCGGACACCCGCGCCGCGATCTCGCCGGCCCGTCGCTGCATCATCGTGTAGTTGGCGACGACGTGGTCCGCCGCTTGTCGGTAGAGCCACGGCTCGAACTCCTCCCACGAGTCCGCCGGGTCGCTCTGGTCGAGTGCATCATCCGCGTCCTTGGTGAGCTGCCGGAGCCGCGAGCGAAGGTCGTGGTCGACGTCGGTCAGGAGGTCCATGAACCCGTCGTTCAGCGTGACCTGCCAACGCGCCGCCGTGCTGCGGAGCCGATCACCCTGGTCGGTGGCGATCTCGAGCTGGTGGACCAATTCCGATGCACGGTTCGGGTCGGCGAGCGCGCTGCGTTCCGACGCGAACTGGCTCTCGAGCTGCGTGACGACCGACAGCATCTCGGCCGCGGCGGTGCGCACCACGAGGCTCTCGCGCTTGCCCACGATCTCGACGCCGAGGTACTGCTCGAGCGGGCCGAACCCCGACTCGGCATCGAGTGCGGCGTCGCTCGTCTCTTGCGACAGACGCCGGAGCGCGGACGACAGTTCGAGCACGGGAACCTCGACGTTTGCCGCGGCGAGATGACCCTGGTCGAGATCGACGATCTTGCGCCACGAGGGATAGAAGTCGATCTTCGTGATCACGCAGCCGACGTTCGGGCACAACGACCGGGCGGTCTGCAGGAAGTCGAGCTCAGGTCGCGTGTACTCCTGCGACGCGTCGCTGACGAACAGCACGGCGTCGGCCATCGGCAGCGCGCCGATGGTGATCGCCGAGTGCGTCGATCCGAGACCTCCGACTCCCGGCGTGTCGACGAGGACGAGCCCCGGCTCGAGGAGGGGTGAGGGCACGCCGACATCGACGGACTCGATCCGCCTCCGGTTGTCCGGATTGGCCGCTTCGGTCACGTACTGCGCGACCTCGTCGAACGGCACCTGCTCGATCGTCGACACCGAGCCCTCGGGTGCGTCGTCCGGCGGGCTGACGGTCGCAGTCGCGTTCGCCGCGAGCGCGTGATGCAGCTTGGTCGGCACGGCGGTAGCGACGTCGTCGTCGACCGGGCACACGTCGAACCCCAGCAGGGCGTTGATCAGCGAGCTTTTGCCCTGTTTGAACTCGCCGACCACGAGCACGTGGAAGAGCGGATCGACGAGCCGAGCGCGGGTCTGGGCGAGGCGCTCCGACAGATCGGCGCGCTGGTAGGCGTCTGCCGCAGACGCGCAGATCTCGAGGATCGAGGTCGCCGCCTCGCGTGCCGGTGCCCCACGCTCCACCTGACTCATGTGAACCGCATCCTAAGGTTGCCGTGGTGGCGTGGGTGTTGGGTGTCGATCTGGGCACGACCTTCACGGCCGCGGCCGTGTGGCGAGACGGGCGCGCCGAAATCATCACGCTGGGCACGCACACCGCGGCCATCCCGTCGGTCGTCTTCTACCGCGACGACGGCAGCACGATCTCCGGTGACGCTGCGGAGCATCGTTCGGTCACCGAACCGGAGCGGGTCGCGCGCGAGTTCAAGCGTCGCGTCGGCGACACCACACCGCTCCTCGTCGGTGGCGCGCCTCGCTCGCCGGAGGCGCTCATGGCCGTGCTCTTGCGCGACGTCGTGCGCGACTCGGTCAGCCAGGAGGGGTCGCGCCCCGACCGCATCGCCATCACCCATCCGGCGAGCTGGGGTCCGTACAAGCTCGACGTACTGCGCCAAGCCATCCGGCTCGCGGAGCTCGGCACCGAGACCGAGCTCGTTCCCGAGCCGGTCGCGGCGGCGGTGCACTACGCGACGCTGCAACGGGTGGAGATGCATGACTTCGTGGCCGTGTACGACCTTGGTGGCGGCACGTTCGACGCCGCCGTCGTGCGGCGCACCGCGGACGGCTTCGAGCTCTACGGCCAACCGGAAGGAATCGAACGTTTGGGGGGCATCGATGTCGATGCGGCCGTGTTCGGTCACGTCCAGACGTCGCTCGGTCTCAAGCTCGACACCCTCGACCGTGACGATCCTGCGGTGGTGTCGGCGTTCGCGCGGCTGCGGGCCGACTGCGTCACCGCGAAGGAGACGCTGTCGGCCGACACCGACGCGGTCATTCCGGTGATCCTTCCCGGTCTGTCGACCGAGGTGCGCATCACACGCGGCGAGCTCGAGTCGATGATCCGGCCGGCGATCACCGACACGCTCTCCGCGCTGCGCAGGGCGATCGCGTCGGGCGGACTCGTGCCAGAGCACGTGGAGCGGGTCCTGCTCGTCGGTGGGTCGTCGCGCATCCCACTGGTGGCCGAGATGGTCACGGCCGACCTCGGCCGGCCCATCGCGCTCGACACCCATCCAAAGCACGCGGTTGCACTCGGCGCGGCCACGATCGCCTCGCCCAAACCCGTTCCCGTCACGCCGGCGTCGCCGCCCCCGCCTCCGATCGTCCCGGTGGCCGCTCCCGTCGCGCCGGCGGGCCCACCACCGATGCCGCCGGCTGCTCCGGTTCCGGTCGTCGCGCCGGCACCTGGTCCACCCGGTCCACCCGGGCCACCCCGTCCCGCGACGCGGAAACGATCTCCGGCGCTCGTCCCCGCGATCGTGGTCGTGGCGCTCGCCCTGCTCGTCGGCCTGTTCGCGATCACGAGATCGAGCGGCAACAACAAGAACGCATCCAGCTCGACCGCGACTTCCGGCACGTCGACGACCGACAGCTCCTCGAGCGACAGTTCGTCGACGAGCAGCTCCTCTACGGACAGCTCGTCGAGCTCGGACTTCCCGCTGTCCTCCGCCTCGTTCGGTGACACCGATGTGGAGGCGACGGCGTCGAATCTCATCCGCGTCTTCTTCACGTTCGACGACTCCAACGTCGACACCCTCGCAGCTCGCACCCGCCCGCTGTCGACGGGCAAGTTCCTCGAACAGCTGAACGGCTTCAGCTCGGACTTCGTCAGCTCGGCGCAGAGCCAGCACGTGCACTCGAGCGGCAATGTCACCGCAGTGAAGTCGTTGGGTTTCGACGGCAGTCATGGCGAGGCTCTGGTGACAGCCGACGTGACGGTGACGAGCGACAACAGTGGCTCGCAGCTGAATACGTTCAAGCTGATCATGGCGCTCGACTCGGTCGCCGGTCACCTGCTCGTGTCCGACCTGGCCGAGTGCCCCGGATCGGCCGGCTTCACCGACTCGAGCTCCACGGCGCTGTCGAGCTTCTCGGGCTCTTGTTGACAGCGGGGGTCCCGGCCTCGTAGGTCTGGATGACCGTGACCAAGCCCCTCGTCATCGTCGAGTCGCCCGCCAAGGCCCGCACCATCGCGGGCTTCCTGGGGCGCGACTTCACGGTGATGGCCTCGATGGGCCACGTCCGTGACCTGCCCAGCAAGGGTCTGAGCGTCGACACGGACAACGGGTTCAAAGTGGATTACGAGGTCCATGCGAGCAAGAAGAACGTCATCAAGGAGCTGCGCGACGCCCTGAAGGGGGCCGACGAGCTCTACCTCGCCACCGACGAAGACCGCGAGGGAGAGGCGATCTCGTGGCACCTGCTCGAGGTGCTCAAGCCCAAGGTGCCCGTCAAGCGGATGGTCTTTCACGAGATCACGCAGCATGCCATCGAGGACGCCGTTGCCAACTGGAGAGACGTTAACTACGGGCTGGTCGACGCGCAGGAGAGCCGGCGCATCGTCGACCGCCTGTTCGGCTACCCGGTGTCCGAGGTCGTCTGGCGCAAGATCCGCACTGGTCTGTCGGCGGGACGGGTGCAGTCGCCGGCCGTGCGCCTCGTCGTCGAGCGGGAGCGCGAGCGCATGGCGTTCGTCGCGGCCGGCTACTGGGATCTCGCCGCTCAGTTCCCGACCGAGCCCGAGTTCACGGCCGGTCTCGTCGCGGTCGACGACGCGAAGGTCGCCGAGGGCAAGGACTTCGATTCTCTCGGACAGAAGAAGAAGGACGACGTGCTGGTGCTCGACGAGTCCGCCGCTCGCGGTCTCGCCGAACGACTCGACCGCGCCACCTTCACCGTCGGAAGCGTCGACACCAAGCCGTACACCTCGCGGCCGAAGCCACCCTTCATCACGTCGACGTTGCAGCAAGTCGGGGGAAGCCGCCTTCGGATGAGCGCGCAGCAGGTCATGCGCGTCGCGCAGGGTCTGTACGAGCGCGGCTACATCACGTACATGCGCACCGACTCCACGACCTTGTCGGAGACCGCGTTGACCGCGGCGCGCCAACAGATCCGCGAGCTCTGGGGTGGCGAATACGTGCCCGACAAGCCGCGCTCGTACGCGAGCAAGTCGAAGAACGCGCAGGAGGCACACGAGGCGATCCGTCCCGCAGGCGATTCGTTCCGCACGCCCGACCAGCTGCGCACCGAGTTGAGCGGCGACGACCTCCGCCTGTACGAGCTGGTCTGGCAACGCACGATGGCCTCGCAGATGCCCGATGCGCGCGGGTCGACCGTTACTGCTCGCATCAACGCGCGCACGTCGGCTGGCGAGCTCACCGCCTGGACCGCGTCCGGCCGCACGATCACGTTTCCCGGGTATCTCGCCGCCTACGGCTTCGGTGGTGACGACGCCGAGGCCGACGGTGACACGGCGGCCAAGCTGCCCGAGCTCGCCGAAGGCCTCGAGCTTCCCTTCCCGGTCATCGAGGCGCTGGGCCACAGCACACAACCGCCGGCTCGTTACACGGAGGCCACGCTCGTGCGGGCACTGGAGGAGAAGGGCATCGGCCGTCCGTCCACGTACGCGTCGATCATGACGACGATCCAGGATCGCGGGTACGTGTGGAAGCGCGGGCAGGCGTTGGTGCCGACGCCCGACGCGTTCGCGGTCGTCAACCTTCTCGAGCAGCACTTCACCGACCTCGTCGACTACGACTTCACCGCCCGCATGGAAGACGACCTCGACGAGATCGCCGGCGGTCACGAGCAACGCGAGCCGTGGCTCGGGAAGTTCTGGTTCGGCAACGGCACCCCTGGCGTCAAGTCGTTGTGCGCGCAGGCCCTCGAAAAGGCCGATCCCGTTACGATCAACGCGATACCGATCGGGATGGACGAGAGCGGCGAGCTGGTCGTTGTCCGCAACGGCAAGTACGGGCCCTATGTCAAGCGTGGTGACGACACTGCGTCGCTGCCGGACGACGTCGCCCTCGACGAGTTCACGATCGACCGCGCCATTGAGTTGCTCAATGCGCCGAAGGGCGACGATCCGATCGGAGCCGACCCGGCATCGGGCCTACCCGTGTATGCGAAGAACGGACGCTTCGGTCCCTACGTGCAACTCGGTGACAGCGAGACGCTGCCCGACAAGCAGAAGCCGAAGATGGAGTCGTTGTTGAGCTCGATGTCGCTCACCGACATCACTCTTGACCAGGCACTGATGCTGTTGTCGCTGCCGCGCACCGTCGGCGTCGACGACGACGGCGTGGAGATCACCGCCCAGAACGGTCGCTACGGGCCGTACATCAAGAAGGGCGACGAAACCCGCAGCCTCGAGTCCGAGGACTCGATCTTCACCGTCACGCTCGATGACGCAAAGGCGCTGCTCGCGCAGCCCAAGCAGTTCGGTCGGCGTCGAGCCGCGCCGGCACCGCCGCTGCGCGAGCTGGGCAACGATCCCGCGTCCGGCCAGCCGGTCGTGGTGAAAGACGGTCGGTTCGGCCCGTACGTCACCGACGGCGAGGTGAACGCGTCGCTGCGCAAGGGCGACACGGTCGACGGCATCACGATCGAGCGGGCGGCGGAGCTGCTGCAGATCCGGCGCGAGACGGCGCCACGCAAGGCCAAGCGCGCGCCGGCGAAGAAGAAGGCGCCCGCGAAGAAGAAGGCGGCGACCAAGAAGGCCGCCCCGAAGAAGAAGGCGCCCGCGACAGAGGCCAGGGAGTCACAGTCGGGTGAATCGCCGTCAGTAACCTGATCGGTCGTGGCAGAAGCGGCCTCTGAGCGGCACGAGGTCGAACCGACCGAGCCCGACCACCCGGTCGTGGCCCTGCCGTTGCTCATCGACGAGGCCGTCGGCGCGGCCGAACCGGTCGCGCTGCACGTGCGGTTGTTCGGGAGTCACGCCTTCTTCCGACTATGGATCGCTCAGGTGGTGTCCGCGCTCGGTGACTGGCTCGGCTTCCTGGCCATCACGATCCTCGCCGCGTCGCTCGGGAGCGGGACCGGCGGCACGGCCGTCGGTCTCGTGATGTCCGCCCGGATCATTCCCGGCTTCTTCCTCGCACCGGTGGCCGGTGTGATGATCGACCGCTGGGATCGCAAAAAGGTGATGGTCGTGTGCGACCTGGGTCGCGGTGCTGTGATCGCGTCGTTGCCGTTCGTGCACACGGTCACGGGACTCGTCATCGCGTCGCTCGTGCTCGAGGTGGGCACGCTGTGCTGGTCGCCGGCGAAGGAAGCGTCGGTGCCCAACATCGTGCCCACCGATCGGCTCACGTCGGCCAACTCGTTGTCGCTGGCCGCGGCCTACGGCACGTTCCCGATCGCGGCCGGGTTCTTCGCGCTCCTCGCACAAGCGGCGAAGGCGCTTGGTGGGATCGACGCGTTGAACTTCTTCAAGACTGATCAGACCGCGCTCGCGTTCTACGTCGACTGCGCGACGTTCCTGTTGTCCGCGTTGCTCATCTCCACGCTCGCGCTGCCCGACGCGGCGCGGCGTTCGAAGCACAAGGTCGACGGGGACGGCAAGCGCATCAACCTCACGCAGACGTTCCAGGAGCTGAAGGAGGGTTGGCAGTTCATCTTCGTCAACCCGGTGGTGCGGTCGGTGAACCTCGGCCTCGCCACCGGGCTGATCGGGGGCGGGATGGTCGTGCCCCTGGGCTCGATCTTCTCCCGCGACATCCTCGGTGCCGGTGCCGCCGGCTACGGCGTTTTCATCACCGCGCTCGGGTTCGGAGTCGCGGTCGGCGTGCTCCTCCTGTCAGTCACGCAGAAGTGGCTGCCGAAGGCCAAGGCATTCGAGGCCGCAATTTTCGTCGCCGGCGGATCGCTCATCTTCGCGGCGTCGATGTCCACGCTCACGCTTGCGATCATTGGCGTGTTCGTGCTCGGCATCTGTGGCGGCGCCGTGTACGTGGTCGGCTTCACGTTGCTGCACGAGAACGTGAACGACGCGCTCCGCGGCCGCATCTTCAGTGCCCTGTACACGATCGTGCGGCTGTGTCTGCTGATCGCGTTCGCGCTCGGACCGTTCCTGGCCGAGTTCCTCGACCGAGTGTCGAACCGATTCTTCACCAACCGGACCATCACGATCGTCGGCCGCGACCTGTTCGTGCCCGGCGAGCGGCTGACGCTGTGGTTCGCCGGCGGCATCATCATCATCGCCGGCTGCATCGTGTTCTGGTCGCTGCGGGCGGGTGAGCGCGAGCGAAGCCGCGCGACGGTCTGATGCTCATCGCCTTCGAAGGCGGAGAAGGCTCGGGGAAGTCGACGCAGGCCCGGTTGCTCGCCGAGCGCCTCGGTGCCGTGCTCACGCGCGAGCCCGGCGCGACGGCTGCCGGTGCCCGCATCCGGGCGCTGCTGCTCGATCCCGACGCGGACATCGACCGGCGGACGGAGGCGCTGCTGATGGCGGCCGACCGCGCCCAGCACCTGGCCGAGGTCGTCGGCCCTGCGTTGGCCAAGGGCGAGGACGTGGTGACCGACCGTTACCTGTACTCGTCGCTCGCGTACCAGTCCTTCGGCCGCGGCCTCGACCGTCAGAAGGTGCGCGCTCTGTCCGCGTTCGCCGGCGCACCGGAGGCCGACCTCGTGATCCTCATCTCCGTCTCGCCCGAGGTGCGGGCGCAACGGCGCAAGCCATTGCCGGACCGTATCGAGGCGTCCGGCGATCGGTTCCACGAGCGCGTCGAAGCGGGGTTCCGGGCCATGGCCGAGGCGGATCCTCACCGTTGGACCGTGATCGACGGCGACGGCAGCGTCGAAGAGGTCGCCGCTCGAGTGTGGGCCGCGGTGCACGCGCGTCCGTGAGGTCAACGCGCGAGCCGCTCGATTCCGTGAGGGCCCGCGGCTGGCTACGTTGAGGGCCATCGCGCTCTCTGTCGATCCCTGGGCCGGCGTCATCGGCCAGCAGCACGCCGTTGCCGCGCTGCAAGCGGCCGCGGCGCGGCCGATCCACGCCTACCTGCTCGTCGGGCCGCGCGGGAGCGGAAAGCGTCAGCTCGCTCGCTCGTTCGCGGCGTCGCTGCTGGCCGCCACTGCGACGTCGGATCCCGACCGGACGGCGAGGCTGGCACTCGCCGGCCGCCATCCCGACCTGCACGAGTTCGAGCGGGCGGGCCCGTACATCACGGTCGAGCAGGCCGACTCGATCATCGCCGAATCGAGTCGAACCGGCGTCGAGAGCGACCGCAAGGTGCTCGTGCTGGTCGACTTCCACCTCGTGCAGCCGGCCGTGGAAGGCAAGCTGCTCAAGAGCATCGAAGAGCCACCTGGCGACACCGTCTTCGTGGTGCTGGCGGAGTCGGTGCCGGCCCTGCTCGAGCCGATCGCCTCACGCTGCGTGCGCATCGACGTCGATCCGCTCCCCGAGTCGGTCGTCGCCGACGCGCTCGTCGCTTCCGGCGTCGACGACGGGATCGCCGCCGAGGTCGCGTCCGCCGCCGGTGGCGATCTCGATCGCGCTCGATTGCTGGCCACGGATCCACGGTTCTCGTTGCGGCGCACGTTGTGGCGTTCGATCCCGGAGCAGCTGGACGACACCGGTGCGGCAGTGGTGCGGTTGGTGGGCGAGGTGCGGGCCACGATCGACGACGCGGCGGAACCGGTGCGGGCGCGTCATGCGCAGGAGCTCGTCGAGCTCGAGGAGCGAATCGAGCGGTACGGCGAACGGGGATCGGGAAAGACGCAACTCGTCGACCGCCAACGGCGCGAGCTGCGCCGGCATCGCACGGACGAGATCAAGTTCGGATTGGCCACGATGGCGGGTCGTTACCGCGACGAACTGCACGACAACTTGCGGCTCGCGCTCGCCGGACTCGACGCGATCGCGGACACACACGAGTCGATGGAACGGAACCCGAACGAGACGCTGTTGCTGCACGCGCTCCTGCTGCGGCTGCCTTCCGTGGCGGTGCTCGCTCGGTCATGACGCGCCCCCGTTCACGTCGACGATCAGCCATGGCGCGTCGCTTCGTGGGTCGTCGAACACGAGGCGGCACCGACCTTCCGACCCATCAGCCGGCGCTGTCGCCAACAGCTCGACGACGGTGTCGCCTCGTCGCTCCAGCTGCACGCCGGCGTACGTGTCGCCCTCTCCTCGGCTGACGACGATCGAGACCCCCGACGTGGGTTGTGAGGTCGCCGGGGACGATCGGATCTCGATGGCCGCGCGGCTGGCGTCGGCCTCGATCGTGATCAGCGGCCCGGCGTGACCGTCGCCGACGACCAGGCGCAGAGTCGTGATCTCGTCCATCAGTGCCCGCCGGAGTACGTCGAGCTGATCGGTCATCCAGGCCGGCACGGGCAGGAGGTTCCGCAGCCGGCGTCGACGCCTTCGTGACTTGCATCGGTCACATCAATCGCCTCGCTCGGGATCCGGTCGGCGCTCGAAGCGCCGCCGGGATTGTGTGAGGACCGAGACCGGCCGAGCGCTCTCAAGGGGGATGCTGGCCGCGATCGCAGCGCGGTCGGGGTTCGACGAGGTGATGAGAAGTGTACGAAGGGAGTGCGACAGTGAAGCGGGGATCCGCGTGACGGCTTCAGTTGACACGTCGAGCGGTCATCGCGAGCACCTTGTCCCAGTTGCGTCGCGTCCGTCAGGACGACGATCGGGCAGGATGCTACTCATCAGTCTGTAGACGTATCAGTAGCGACTTCGCTTCGCTCTAGGCGATGAACGATGAACTCCTGCGACGAGTCGGCGCGAACCTTCGTCGGATGCGTCTGCAACAGGGTCTGTCCCAAGAGGAGTTCGCGGAGATGCTCGACGTGCATCGCACGTACGTCGGTGGACTCGAGCGGGGCGAACGCAACCTGACGCTTCGCTCGCTGGAGCGCCTCGCCGCGCGGCTCGATCTGGATCCGCTGGTTCTCCTGCGGCGTCCGCGCAACTCGTAGCGGCACGACGACCCTCAGCGAGGTTCGGTCCGAGAGCTTTCCCTTCACGCTACTGATAAGTAGCATGAAGTCGCGCAGGTGGCGGTGCGGGGATGCGGGGAAGGCGAGGAAGCAGCATGACGACAGGAGGTAGTACGGCGGAGCCGCTCGACGCGGCCGCCCTCGACTCCCGGGCGCGTACGCATCCGCGAGTCGCATTCCTCCTCGGTGCGTCGTTGCGCGCTTCTCGGAGTTCTGACCATGGAGGGAGCAGGAAGATGCGAACACGTAGGTGGGTGGCGTTGATCGCATGCAGCGTGCTCGCCGTTGCGGCGCTGGCGCTCGTGGCGCCCGGGGCGCGGGCCCAGACATATGGTGGGCGTGGCACGCTCGCACCGAGCAGCTCGAACGTTGCCACCGGTGGGAGCCTCACCCTCAGCGGCGACGGGTTCGCGCCGAACTCCACGATCACGATCGAGATCCACACCGACCCGATCTCGCTGGGCACGGCGGTGGCGGACTCCACGGGTCACTTCGAGAAGCAGGTTACGCTGCCCATCGCCGTTGCCGCCGGACAGCACACCGTCACTGCGGTCGGCACGGCCCCCTGACGGCTCGAGCCTCGTGCTCTCGACGACGATCATGGTCGGCGGCCAGGGACACTCAGCCGAACAGGGACGGACAGCACGCGTCCTGTCGTCGTCGCGCTCGTGCTCATCGCTGTCGGCGCGACGCTCGTCTCTGGTGTTCGGCGCCGCCGGCGTCGCGCCGTGGGCGTCTGACGATCGAGCCGGCGTCACAGCCGCATGACAGACGGACGTGGTCGTTGGCAACACCTCGCCCGGGCGCCCGACAGATGGATCCCCTCGCCGCGGGTCATCGGGTGGTGCGCGCTCGGCTTGGTGGTCACCGGCACGGTGGCTCTGCCCTTGCAGGCCACGACATCGCCCGCGCCGTCGCTGCGACTCGCTGGCCTCGTCACCAGGGTCGATGGCGCGCACGTACAGGTACTGATGCGAGCCACTGCCGCGCGCGCCACGTTCGAAGGCACCATGTCGTGGGCTCTCGCGCCGCACGGTTCGGCAGATTGCTGGGCACTGGATTCGCGATCGGGTTCGTCGTCGCGCTCGATCAGACCCTACGAACGCCGCATCCACGGAGTCTCGTCACCGCGGTGGTCTGTCTCGTCGGGACCTTGGCCACGTCCCATCTGATCGCTGCGTTCGCGGCCGCGTCTGCAGTCGTGCTCGTCGTGCTGCATCTCGTCCTACGCGTCGAGACGATGTATCGCCGCCGCCGCCGGCACAGCTTCGTGTGGCTCGGCCTCGCCGTCCTGCCGTTCGCACCGCTGTACCTGACGCTGGCTCGCACGGTCCTCGTCAGCGTGCACGGTCGTGACGCGTCGCGTCGTTCACCCACCGACTGGTGGAATGAGGTGCAGTTCATCCTCCGCTACGACCCTGGCCTGTGGGCTCCACGCCCTGGGCGGGCACGCACTTGGCGTGGTCGGGTCGGGCACACGTCTGGCCACCGGCCGGCTCTCGTGGGGCCACACCTCACTGGTGCATCGCTTCGTCGACGCCGTGCTCGACGGCACGCCGCCCCCGGTATCGATCGATGACGCGCTCGAGGTGGTCGCGTTGACCGACGGCATACTCGCCGCGCTGACCCATGTAGGACGGTGAGGCCCGGGAGGACCGGCTGCTAGCTTTCGTCCTTCCGCCCGGGTAGCTCAGACGGCAGAGCAGCTCACTCGTAATGAGCAGGTCAGGAGTTCGATTCTCCTCTCGGGCTCCACACACACACGGGCTCCACACCTGTGTGGCTCCACACACGCTCCACACACGGGCTCCACACCCTCCGGCCTTCTGGCGTCAATCAGTTCGAAATACCGAACTCCATGACGCCAGAACGGGATGCGACGTCGCTGTCGACGGTGAGCTCGATGGCGCGGTTGCGCCGAACGGCGGTGAGCACGAGCGCGGACGTCGCGGTGACCGTGCCGGCGAGCGCGAACCCCGCGCGCGGATTCCAGTGCTGGCACACCCAACCCACGAACGGCCCGCCGACGACCGTGCTGCCGAGCGTGAGGAAGCTGTAGATCCCCATGACGCGGCCACGGAAGTGGGGCGCCGACCACATCTGCATGTGTGCGTTCGAAGTCGACCCGAAGAACACCGCCAACGCGCCGACCGGTACGAGCGCGACCATCACGAGCGCCTCGGCGGGCAGGAACGCCGCCACGACCATCGAGAGGCCGAGCAGCGTCGCCGCGCCCAGAACGGTGCGGGAGCTCTGGCGCGATCGGTGTGCGGCGGACAGCGCGCCGATGACGGTCCCGGCACCGAGCACCGCCATGAGCAGGCCGGCGAGCCCGGCACCGCCCTGGAAGGTGTCCTGGGCCATGAGCGTGAGGAACGTCGGGAAGTTGTACACGAGGGTGCCGACGACGCCGACCAGCACGATGGTCGCCCGGATCTCCGTGATGCTCCACGTGTAGGCGAGGCCCTCGCGCACGTGCGGCCGGGTCGAGGGCAGGTGCAGCGGCCGGAGATCAGCTCGGCGCATCGCCAGCAGCGCGATCACCACCGCAACGAATGAGATCGCGTTGACGAAGAACACCCACGACTCACCGATCGCGGCGATCATGAGCCCGGCGATCGCTGGTCCGGTGATTCGGGCGGAGTTGCTCACTGCGCTGTTGAGCGCCACCGCGTTCGACAGGCGATCGCGGCCGACCATCTCCTCGATGAAGGCGTGATGCGCCGGTTGATCGACCACCGTCACGAGCCCGAGCGCGACCGCCAGCGCGAACACCATCCACGCCTGCACCACGCCGGTGAAGACGAGCAGCCACAGCACGAGCGCCAGCATCCCCGCGAGCGACTGCGTGATGATTAGTACGGTCCGCCGGTCGTAGCGGTCGACGATCGCGCCACCCCACAAACCGAACAGCAGCACCGGCAGGAACCGGAACGCGAACGTGGCCCCGACGGCGGCGCCGCTGTGCGTCAGCGTGAGCACGAGCCACGCCTCCGCCATCGTTTGCATCCACGAGCCGGTGTGCGAGATCAGCTCACCCGCGAAGTACAGGCGGTAGTTGTACGTGTCGAGCGAGCCGAACGTCCGCCGCAGCGCCATTCCGACTCTCCGCCCGCGCGACGGCGGCGGAACGAGCGGGCGCGCCATGGCTGGCCCGAGAGTACCGATGTCGGCCGCGCGGCCCCAACCGATTCGGTGTCAGGCGGTGTGTCGGAGCAGACCGGTGAGCGCGGTCGCGAACACGGCGCCGGTGGCGGCGACGAAGAGCCCGCCCATCGGCTGCGCGCCGGCGTGGAGCGTCACCCTCGCGACAGCACCGAGCAGAACGAGGCTCGCCGCGCCGCACAGTCCGAAGCTCGCCGTGAGGAGGGCCCGCCGGGTTCCACCCCCGATTCGCCAGCGCAGGATCAACGCGCCGACAATTCCGCCGAGCAGCAAGGTGAGGTTGCCGAGACCGTCGGTGCCGCGCACGGTGTGGCCGAGCTGCTGTGCCCAAGGGAGAAACGAGCCGATCGAGACGGCGGCCACCGCGAGATACAGCGCGGTGACGCGGTCCGACGATGGGACGGCCGCGCTCGACGTGGTCGCGGTCACGACCCGGCGCGCTCCGGTCGATGCCACACCCCGTCCACCGACTTCCACCAACCCGAGGGATGGGTGACCGTGCTGATCGGCAGTGACGCCGACTCCTGCTCTTCGACCTCGATCGCTTCCGTCATTCCGGTCACCATCTGCCATATCTCCCGAAATCGGAAGAATCATTCGAAAAACGACACGATGTGACTAGACCGTCGGCACCGCGGGCGTGCTTCTTTAGAGTCCGGCCCATGAGTCCCGCCGTGTCCCCGTCGATCGACCATCTCGAGCTCGCCTGGCGGTCGGTCGAATCGCTGTGCGCCGACCTGACCGAGGCGCAGTGGAACACCCCGACGGGCTGTCCCGGGTGGTCGGTGAAGGACAACCTCTCGCACCTCGTCGACTACGAGGCGCGGGCGTTGGGCCGGGCGGGACCCGACCACGCGCCCGCCGATGTGTCGCACACGAAGAACCCGTTGGGTGAGAGCAACGAGGTCGGCGTCGACTTCCGTCGCGCGGCGTCGGGAGCGACGGTGCTCGATGAGTTCCGGGAGGTGACCGCCGCGCGATCCGAGCAGCTGCGAGCGCTCCGCGCCGAGGACCTCCGCGCCGAGATGGTGACGCCCGCCGGTCCCGGCACGCTCGCCGACATGCTCACCCTCCGCGTGATGGACACGTGGTCTCACGAGCAGGACATTCGTCGCGCCCTCGGGCGCCCGGGTCATGTCGACGGCCCGGCGGTGGTCGAGTCGGTCGAGTACTGGGCGCGGGTGCTGCCGTTGATCGTCGCCAAGCGCGCCGCCGCGTCCGACGGCTCGACCGTGCTCGTGGAGGTCGGTGACGTGTGTCGTCGTTCCATTGCCGTCGAGGGCGGCCGTGCCAGCGTCGTCGACGGGATCGCGGGGACACCGACGGTGGCGTTGAAGATTCCCGCCGCCACGTTTGCCGCGCTCGTCGGCGGCCGCTCCGACGCGCCCGATGACGTCCTCGTCGAAGGCGACGAGGCACTCGGGCGAGCCATCGTCGCAAAGCTGGGGTTCATGCCATAGCGGTGCGATGGTCGGGGCCGTAGCCTCGCGACTGGTGGGACCGCGGCACGCGCCTGACGGGTGAAGTGTTGCGGTAGCTCGGGCTCGGGCGTGGGGAAGGAGCGTGCGATGCCGCTGAAGTGGGTGGAGTACGAGGGCGGCGGCGGCAACGAGGGACACCACGACGTCGACCTGACGTGGCTAAAGCGGCTGAGCGATGCAGATCTGCCGACGCTGGAGAGCGACGCGATCGACGAGCTCACGAAGGCGAGGAAGGCCTACAACGAGACCACGAGTCCGAACCATGGGCCACTCGCGTCCTGGGTTTCCACCTGGGAGCGTGCTGTCGCGGAGATTCGCCAGGAGATCACCCGTCGCAAAACGCCAGTTGACGATCTCTTCGCTGGTGTCGCCGGCAATGACAACAAGCTCGTCTTCGACGCCCCGGCGAACACCGATCCGACGCTTGACACCGGCCATTACGACGATGGCCACACGTTCGGTTGGAAGTCACCGGGCGGACCTGCGCCCGCGGCGACGGGCGTTACGCCGGAGCCGCTCGTAACCAAGTCCCATGTCGACGAGCTGCTCAACCGTGTGCAGCCGCGAGCGGAACCGACGTCACCGTCGAGTCTGGCGTCAACGGCGGACGTCTGGGCGCACGGTGACTACTGGGGAGATGGGTGGTGGAGTTACCAGGGCATCTGGTACTGGTCCGATGGCTGGACGGTGCTGGGGATAACCAACAACTACGTCTGGTACCTGGGCTACAACGGCACCTGGGTCAAGTACATGGACAGCGCGACGTACTGGGCCAAGGTGTACAGCGGCTGGGGCACGAACGTCACGACGTTCGTCGACACGCAGGTTGAGCAGCCGACGTTGCCGCCCAACGAAGTGTTCACGCCGCAACCGACGAGCCCCACGTTGGAGATCGCCGACGCCGGGACGAGCACGAAGACCAAGGTCGCGATCGGCGGCGGCATCCTGCTCGCCTGCTGTGCGGTCGCGGCGTTCGTGCTCATCGACCGGGGCGGGTCATCAACCAAGAACACGAGTGCCCCGGTGGTCGCAGGCGTGACGCCGGGCGCACAACTGTCCAACAGCAGCGCATCGAGTGGCGCGGTTGTGGCCGCAACGCCGCCCCCGAACACGGTGCTGGCCAGTTGCTTTCAGTTGGCGGTGAGTCCCGGTGCGACCATGTTCATCCCCACGTTCATCACCGCCCCGATGGTGCCGGGCGCGTATCAGGTCACGTTGAGGACGGGCAACGGCGACGTCACCGGGTCAGGCACCGTTGCTTCGGGTGCGACCTGGGCGGAGGTGCAGTTGGGGTTCACTCGCTTCACTGACATCACCGCCATCAACATCAGCGGACCGAACGGCCCGATCGCGCCGGGCACGTTCGCCAGTCAACTGCCGTTCCCGTTGGACGCCGCCCATGACCATCCAACCGATTGTGACGGCAGCAAGCTCACCATCCCTGTTCAACCTCCTTCGGGCGGCGGGGCCGACATCAAGACGCAGATGGCGACGTTTCTGGACACACTCGCCAACAACACCCACAGCCCGGCTGGCGTCGACGGCCTGATGGCCACGCTGAACCGTGCCGTCACCGATGTGTTCGGCGTCGATCAATGCCGATCGTTCCTGGCCACGACCACCGATCCGAGCGCGGCCTTCACGGTGCTCGACCTCAGCGCGCCCGGCCCGTTCGACTACACCATCGGTGCCCACACAACGACCGTGCCCGACACGTTCACCGTCACCACGCGGCACACTCACAACGGTCAGACCACCCAAGACGCGGTTCATGTCGCCCGCGGCTCCGACGGATCGCTGTCCTGGTTCACCCGCTGCACCAGCGGCTGAAACGCCCCTACGCAGACGAGTCGGCGACCGGCTTGGCCACACCGAGCGCGACCGCATCATCCCAGCGGATCAAGAACCACTCGTCGCAACGCTCGCAACGGCACCAGACCCGGCCTTCGTCTACCTCCACGCGCTGGGACCGCAAGTCCTGATACTCGTTGCAGTGACGGCATTGGGCGCGCAACGGGCGATCGGGCGACAAGTCTCGACGCTCCACGGTGCTCCTATCGGCTGCCCGATCACCGATCTTGAACAGTCCCTGCGGCTTCTCGATCACCGGAAATGCCGCGCACCGCTGACCTGCACCGCTACGAATCGCGGCTGGTCCCCTTGTTCTGCGGGCGGTTGAGCCGGTGGAACATGTCCTTCTGCGCCTTGTAGAGCTTGGTGAACTCCGCGTAGAGCCGGTCGTACTCGCCGTGCGTCGACGCATCCGGGGTGAACGTTGCGTCGATCGGCGCGTGGTCGCGGACGCTGGCGCGCTCGACGTCGCCGAGCGCGATGCCAGCGAGCAGGGCCGCGCCGCGGAGGCCCGTGTGCATCGGATCCGCCAGCCGTTCGACCGAGCGGTCCATGACGTCGGCGTGGATCTGGCACCAGAGATCGGAGCGGGCGCCTCCGCCGAACACGCGGATCGGCTCGAGCCGCCGCTTCGCGAACTTCTCGACCGCGTCGTGCAGCCATCGAGCGTTGAACGCGACCCCTTCGAGCACCGCGCGCACCAACACGGCGCGATTCGCCTCGATGCCCACGTTGTGGAAGCCAGCACGCGCGGTCTTGTCGTCGACCGGCGAGCGCTCGCCCGTGAGCCACGGCGTGAACAACACACCGTTCGCCCCCGCCGGTACGGACTCGGCGAGTGCACACAACGCGTCGAAGTCGGGACGCGCGCCGGTCGAGAGCGCGTCGTCGGGCGCGACGACCATGTCGCGCAGCCACTGCAGGCACGCGCCGGCGGTCTCGTGGTTGTTGGCGACGAGGTAACCGTCCGGTCCCGCTCCCGGCACCGATGCGATTTGCGTGGGGATGTCGGTCTTCTTGAACGGAACCGGGCAACTGATCCACGACGTGGTGCTGATCGCCATGTGGGTCTGGAAGTCGAGCACCGTGCCCGCTCCGACCGACGCGGAGTGCAGGTCGGGTGTGCCGGCAACGACCTGTACCCCGTGCGGCAAGTCGAGCTCGTCGGCCAGGTCGTCGCGGACCGTTCCGATGATGGATGCGGTCGGGCGCAACGGCGCGAGCTTCGAGGCGTCGACCCCCGAGAGCTCGATGAGCTTGCGGTCGTACGCGAGCGTCGAGAGGTTGCGGTTGTCGGTGAGCCACGCGCCGGTCATCGAGGCGTGGGTGGCGATCGCCTCACCGGTGAACCGCATGCCGAGGTAGTCGACCGGCTCGAGATACCAGCGCGCGGCGCGGGCGATGTCGGGGCGATCGGTGGCGAGGTGCAGCATGTGGCCGATCGGGTCGGCGCCGCTCGTCGCGGGCGCGCCGCCGGTTCGTCGGATCCAGTTCGCGATCGCCTTCGCCTTGTAGCCGGAGACCTTGCCGCCGATGCGGCGGCGGACGTGACGCCCGCCGCGGGTGTCCATCCAGAGGATGCACGGTCCGACGGGGACCCCCTGATCGTCGACCGGAACCGTGCTCGCCCATTCGCCGGTCGTGCTGACGGCGACGAGCTTGCCCGGATCGATCACGCCCGACCGCAGGGCCGCCCGGGTGGCGTCGCTGATCAGCCGCCACCACTCGTCGGCGTCCTGCTCGGCCCCGCCGTGCGGCAGGTGCACGGTCGTGAGCTCGGCGTCGGCCGTCCACATGATCTCGCCGGTGGTGGACACGATCCCCACCTTGAGCCCGGTGGTGCCGAGATCGACGGCGAGCACGTACCGGTCGCTGGTCATCCTCGGGCCTCGAAGAACTCCACGATCCAGTCGCCGATCGTCTCGGCGTCCTTGCGATCGGCCACGCGCTCGAGGCTCGCCTTCGCGCGCGCGGTGAGCTCGGGCCCGATCCGGTCAACTCGAGCATCGAGCAGCGCGTCGAGGTACTCGACCGAGAACTCGGGATGGGCCTGCACACCGAGCATCGCGCCGGTCTGGAAGGCGGCGATCGGGCAGTGGTCGGCCCGTCCGAGGACGATCCCGCCGTCCGGCACGGCAACCACTTGGTCCTGATGCAGATACAGCAGGGGGGCGTCGGCGCCGGTGGCGTCGATCGTGGTGTCGATCGCGCCGACGCCCCAGCCGACGGCCGCCTTCTCGGTGCGGCCGCCAAGCGCGTGCGCAAGAAGCTGATGTCCGAAGCAGATGCCGACGTACGGCGCGTCCGAACGCGCCACGTCGCGTACGAAGCCCTGGAGTGCGGCGATCCACGCGCTGTCGTCGTACACGGAGAACCGCGACCCGGTCGCGAGCCACCCGTCGCACTCGTCCGGCGTGGCGGGAAGCACGCCGTTGACCGCGTCGTAGTGCACCAGCTCGACGTCGAGGAGGTTCGCGAACATGTCGCAGTAGTCGCCGTCGATCGCCACGAGGCGGTCGTCGACATGGTCGCACTCGAGGAGGCCGATCCGCATCGCTACAGCTCCGTTCGCAGGTGGAACGACTTGGGTCGCGTCAGCACCTGGTAACCGAGTGCGGACAAGGTGACGCCACGACCGGAGTCCTTCACTCCCGTCCACGCGAGCGCGGGGTCGAGGTAGTCGCAGCGATTGAGGTACCAAGTGCCCGTCTCGACGCGGTCGCCGATCGCCTCGGCGGCGTCGGCATCGGCCGTCCAGACCGACGCGGTGAGGCCGTACGCGCTGTCGTTCATCAGCGTGATGGCCTGGTCGTCGTCGTGTACGGCCATGATGCCGACGACTGGCCCGAAGGTCTCCTCGGTCATCACCCTCATGGAGTGGTCGACGTCGACGAGCACCTGAGGCGCGAGGTACGCGGTGCCCGGTTCGTCCGCCGGAAACTGGGCGGGATCGATCAGCGGGCGCGCCCCTTGCTTCACGGCCTCGGCGGTCTGGTCGCGCACGAAGGCCGCCGCTTGGCTGCGGACCACCGGCCCGATCGTCGTGGCCGGATCGAGCGGGTTGCCGAGGCGATACCGCTTCGTGACGGCCACGAACCCGTCGACGAACTCGTCGTGCACACGCGCATCGACGTAGATGCGCTCGATTCCGCAACACGACTGGCCGGCGTTGAAGAACGATCCGTCCACCAGCTCCTCGATCGTGCGCTCGAGGTTGGCATCGGCGCGGACGTACGCGGGGTCCTTGCCACCGAGCTCGAGCCCAGTCGCCATGAATCGGTTGGCGGCGGCGCGCTGCACGGCGTGTCCACCCTCGACCGATCCCGTGAACGCAACGAAGTCGACGCGTGCGTCACCGACCATGGCGGCGACGCCCTGGTGGTCAGCGTGGACGTGTTGGAACAAACCCTCGGGCACGCCGGCCGCCGCGAACGCCTGCGACCATCGTTCGGCGACGAGCGGCGTCTGGCTCGCGACCTTGAGCACGACCGCGTTGCCGGCAATGATCGCCGGCACGATCGCGTTCACGGCCGCGAGGTACGGATAGTTCCACGGCGCGACCACGAGCACGACACCGAGTGGGTCGTGGCGGATGAATCGCCGGAAGCCCGGCCTCGGCTCGAGCTCGTCATCGGCCAGGGCCGCGGCGCCGATGGCGATCATGTGCCGGGCGCGCTCGTCGAACCCGCGACGGATCTCGATCGGGCCGTGCGCGATCGGCCGGCCCATCTGCCATGCCAGCTCCTCCGCGATCGGATCGGCCTCGTCGACCATCGCCGAGACCATCCGCGCACAGGCCTCCGCTCGTTCGTCGACGGTCGTCGCCCGCCACGTGCGCTGCGCGACCCGAGCCCGTTTGAGCATCGCGTCGATCTCGTCGTGGGTGGCGAGCCGCCGCGTCGCGTACACCGACCCGTCGATCGGGCTCACCGTCCGCAGCTCTGCCACGGTCCGAGACGCTAGCTACAGCCAGCCCTTCTGCTCGGCGGTGGCGATCGCCTCGGCGCGGTTGCGGGCGCCGAGCTTGTGCATCACCGACGAGAGGTAGTTCCGCACGGTGCCTTCGGACAGGTACAGGTGCTCGGCGAGCTCGGCCACGGTCGAGTGCACGCGGGCCGCCCGCAACACGTCGCGCTCGCGAGGCGTGAGCGGATCGTCTCCTTCACGAAGTGTGGAGAGCGCGAGCGCCGCGTCCACGATCTGCTCGCCCGCGTGGGCGCGACGAACGACCGACGCCAGCTCGGCCGCGGGCGCCTCCTTCAGTACGAAGCCCGCCACGTTCGCGGCCATCGCCCGCCGGAGGTAACCCGGTCGCCCGAAGGTCGTCACGATGACCACGCGGCACGACGGCAGCGAGGTCGCGAGCGCTTCGGCGACCGAGAGCCCGTCGAGGTCGGGGAGCTCGATGTCGAGGAGCGCCACATCTGGCCGCAGCCGCGCCGCGGCGTCGAGCGCGTCCGCGCCGGTGCCGACCGCACCGACGACGGAGATGTCGGGTTCGAGCGAGAGCAGCGCGCTCACCGCGTCGCGTAGCAGCGTCTGATCCTCGACGATGAGCACGTCGATCATGGTCACCTCGCGACGCGCGCTCGAGCGTGGAAGCCGCCGTCGGGGCCGGAGTCCAGCTCCAACGTGCCGCCGACGAGCGCGAGGCGTTCACGGGCGCCCGCGAGGCCGTTGCCGACCGTGCCCGATGGTCCGTGTCCATCGTCGGTGACGGCGAGCGAGATGGCTCCGCGGTCGCCCGACGCCTCGATGCGGCACGACCGGGCGTGGCTGTGGCGTACGACGTTGGTCACCATCTCGCGCAAGACCCAGGCCAGGGTTTCGTCGAGGTCGTCCGGCACGTCGTCGACATCAGCGTGCACCTCGGCCTCGATACCCGCGGCATCGAGCGCGACGCGAGCGTTGGTCAGCTCGGCGGCGAGGTTCGGCCGCCGGTAGCCGGTCACGGTCTCGCGTACCTCGACGAGAGCCTCGCGGGCGAGGCGCTCGACCTCGGTCATCTCCTGCACGGCCCTCTCCATGTCAGCCGGTGCCAGCCGGCTCGCCAGCTCGCTCTTGGCGCGGATGACCGTGAGCGAGTGCCCGAGCAGATCGTGCAGGTCGCGTGCGAAGCGCACCCGTTCGTCGAGCACCGCGAGGCGCGCCACTTCCTCGCGGGCGGCCATCAGTTGCCTGTTCGCCTCGGAGAGCCGCCGCAGTCCGAAGGTGAACAGCCCGACGACGAACACGATGATCCCCTGCGTGAAGATCTCCGACGGCGCGAAGTGGTTGGCGGTCGCGGAGATCACCACGATGGCCGAGCCGGTGAGGATGATCGGCACGGACTGTCGGGGAGGAAGGCCTTCGCCCGCCATCGCCGCCACGGCGGCGACGTAGACCGCGGCCGTCACCCCCAGCAGCGCGAGCACCACCGAGAGCACGCCCATCACGGCGATGGCCGCGTGGTACGAGCGCACGTCGAGCCTGTACGAGAACGTAAGCAGGAAGAAGGCTGCGGTGAACATCGCGATAGCGGCGACGCCGGCCAGCGCGACGGCCGTCGAATGCGAGTCGAAGAGATCTCGAGCCGAGAATCCCACGATCGCCAGGTACGCCGGCAGCCCGACGTAGAGCAGGGCAACCGGTGTCGAACGAGGGAAGCGATTCGACGTGGGCCGAGCCACGTCCGACATTGTGGTCTACGGCCGGCGGCTGGATGCGAGCTCGTCGAGCTGGAGGGCGACCCGTCGCTCGAGTGAGCCGAGCATGTGCTCGAAGCGCAGCTGCCGTGCGACCCACGAACGCGCTTCGCGCGTGCCGTCGGTCTCGTTCGTCGCCGTCGTTGCGGGGACTGCTGCGTGCGTCATGGGAGCAACGTACGACGAGCTCGGCTTCCGCAGTAGTGCCGCGGGTCAGGACTCCGCCATGACAAAAGTCATGGATCGAGGGGTCAGGGCAGCGCCTGCTGCTCGTCCATCATGTCGGCCATCACGGCCTTGATGAACTCATCGGCTTCGTTGGTCATCCCTCCGGCCACACCGCCGTAGATCGCGCCGCTCTGCGCCGGCTGGTCCTTGTGGGCTCGCGCGTAGTCGACGGCCTCGGCCAGGTCGCGGGCGAACGCTTCGGCGACGCCGGTCTGGGTCTGCGGACGGGTGACGGCCATGTGCAGGGCGTTCGGGTACTGCTGGCCGTTGAACCGCCAACCTTTCGGACGCATGAAGTCGTTCACGTGGTACACGTCGAACTCGTCGGACGTGAAGCTGAACAGAAACGTCGGATCACCGAGCATCGACAGCTCCGCGTGCGACCGGACGGCTTGTTGCATCGCCGCCGAGGTCTCGAAGATCTTGGCGGCGTAGCCGAGGTAGCCCTCCCACCCGAAGCTCACCATCGCGGCCCAGGTCGCGGCGAGCAGACCGCCCGATCGCGATCCCTCGATGCCCGGCGAGCAGTACTTGCCGCCGCTCCAGTCGGTGAGGAAGAAGTACTGGGCGTTGCGGTACTGCTTGTCGCGGAACGTGCAGACCGACGAGCCCTTGAACGCATAGCCGTACTTGTGTGTGTCGGCCGAGATGCTGGTGACGCCGGGCAGCCGGTAGTCGTACACCGGAATGTTGTACCCGAGCTTCTGGCCGAACGGCAGGATGAACCCGCCGAGACAACTGTCCACATGAAGCCCGACGCCGCGCTCGAGCGCGAGCTGCGACAGCTCCTGCATCGGATCGACGGTGCCGTAGCCGTAGTTGCATGCCGACCCGACGAGGGCGACAGTGTCGCTGTCGATGTGCTCGGCAACCCAGTCCACGTCGACCTGCGTGGTCGTGGGATCGACGGGAGCCTTGCGCAGTTCGATGCCGAACAGGTGGCAGGCCTTGTCGAACGCAGGGTGGGCGGTCTCCGGCTTGATGATGTTGGGCGTCGTGATACCGCGTTGCTGCGAACCGAACTCGCGGTAGGCGAGAACCGCGTGCAGGATGCTGCCGGTCCCGCCGGTGGTGACCACGCCGACCGGTTGCGTGTCTGTTACCGCGTCGCCGTTCAGCACGTCGAGCGTCATCGCGATGATCTCGGCCTCGAACTTCGTCTGGCTCGGGCACATGTCGCGCTGCAGAGCATTCACGTGGGCGAAGCGTCCGAACGCCTCGTTCATGAAGTGGTAGTGCTCATGGTCGCCGCAGTACATCGTCCCGGAGCACTTGCCCGTCTCCCAGAACGCGTCCTCCTGCACGGCCATGAAGGCCAGCTCGGCGAGGATCTCCGCGCGAGGCCGGCCCTTCTGCGGGAGGGTGCGGTTGACGGCGAAGCGATCCTCGTACGGATATCCGGCCATGACGGAACGCTAGATCGTCACCGGCGGGTGGCGCCGTTCGTCGTCAGGCGCGGCCTTCGGCGACGGCCTTGATGCGCTCGAGCGTCGCCTCCATGTTCCTCACGAGGTCGGCGCGACGATCCTTGACCCGCATGACCTGCTTCTCGAGGAACACGATGACGCCGGGCATGTCGTGCATCATCTCGAACGACTCGATCACCTTCGTGCCCGTGCCATCGGGCTCGAACCGGTAGCGCCACTTGGTCGTGTCCTGCTTGCGGAAGTCGACCACGAAGGCGAACTCGCGACCCTCATCGGCGGCCACGACGCGCGGCTTGGTGCTCCAGCGCGCGAAGCCGTTTCGGTTCGAGCCCCGGAAGCGCGCGCCGACGGCGGGCTCCGTTGCGCCGTCGAGCCACTCGCACGAGCGACACTCCGGGCTCCACTCGCCCATACGGCGTACGTCGGTGACCAACTCGTAGACCTTCTCGGGCGGTGCCTCCACGTGGATGCTCGCCTCGCCAGTGGTGCCCTTCTTCATGCGGCCTCTCCCGTCCTGGTGAACCGGACAGAGGTCTACCGGTTCGAGTTCGTAGTGTGCGAACCGATGAGCACCGGTCAGTCGCTGAACGTGAACAGGAACAACTGGGTCGCATACGCGACCAGCCGAGGCGCGTCGGTGCCATCGACGCCGCAATCCCACATCGCCATGTCCGACGACGCGTAGCCGTCGCCGGCGTGGCGCGCGCGGTTGTGAGCCAGCAGCCAGGGTGAACGACAGTCGGCGAGCACGTGCACAGTGAGGTCGACACTTGGCGCGAACCACATTCGCTCCTGTGGGCCGACCTTCTCGCCGACCGCTCCCGGCATCGTGTCGGCGAGCACGACGACCGCAAGCGGGTCCATCGTGCCGTCGTCGAGCATCGGCGGATCGTCGAAGCGGTACCACATGGCCCGCTCGGCGCGGTCCGGCACGTACGGCTCCCACCACGGATGCCCGATCGCGTTGCGGCCCTCGACGAGGTCGCGCCAGAACGGCATCTCGTCTGACATGACCTCGACGCCCGGCGGGGGCGGATCTCGGAACGACGGGCAATCCGCGGGCGATGGCACGCCGACAGGTGGCTCGAGATCGGTGAACTCGAAGCCGGGACGCGTCGACCCGAAGATCGCGGTCGTGAGATGGCCGCGGGCCGCGTCCACGTTCCTGACCTCGGCGCGCAGGTGTGACATGGATCGCCCTTGGCGCAACAGTTCGACGTCGATCGAAACCGGGCCGTGCGCCACCTGCGCGACGAAGGCTGTGTGCAACGTCCGGAGTCGTTGATCGGGGTGCGCGAGCGCGTCGGCCATCGCGCGCAGGGCGAGCGCGGTGACGAAGCCTCCTTGCGGAAGCGGTCGCAGGTTCCACGACTCACGGATCGTGGCGTCGTACCGGTTCACGCCGACTGGCGTGACGCGGGTGTCGTCGGCGAAGGGGCGTGCCATGCAGCAGCCACCTTTGACGGTCGCGGGACGGAGCGTCAATCGGATTCGGCATGCTGTACGCATGAAGGCTGCCGCGATTCACGTCGACCGAGACGCGGTCATCGAGCGGATCGACCTCGGGGCTGGCGCGTGGGTCGACGTCGCTCGCGGTTGGATGGCGGGGGCGGAGGCATTGTTCGAGCACCTCCTCCACGAGGTCGAGTGGAGTACGAGTCGCCTCTTCCGCTACGACCACTTCGTCGAGGAACGGCGGCTGGGTTCGTCATGGACGCGCGGCAGACCGCTGCCCCACGACGCATTGGCTGACGCCACGCGCACGTTGCAACACCGGTACCGCGTCGAGTTCGACCGCTTCGGGATGATGCAGTACCGCGACGGCCGCGACGGTCAGGCGTTCCACCGCGATACCGACATGCGCTGGCTCGAGGACACTGTGATCGGAATCCTCAGCCTCGGCGTCCAACGGCCGTGGCTCCTGCGGCCGCGCTCGAGCCGTCACGACGAATCGCCCGGAAGGGGCGCGACGCACGACCTCGCCCCCGGCTCGGGAGACCTTCTGGTCATGGGAGGGCGCACGCAGGCCGATTGGGAGCATTCGGTGCCGTACCTCGGGGGACGAACCATGGCGCCGCGTATCTCGATCCAGTGGCGGCACGCCCGCCGCGTGGGTCAGCCATTCATGGGCGCGGGCTACCGCGCTCCGCTGACCTACGGGCGCGACTGAACGAGTACGGTCCGCGCGAGGGCGAGGTGGGGAGGGAAGATCATGACCGAGGCGCGGCGCCGGTACCGGAATCTGGTGTTCGACAGCCAACGGTGGGACGGCTTCGAGTTCCGCGACGACGACATCCTGATCTCGACGCCGTCGAAGTGCGGCACCACTTGGATGCAGATGATGTGCGCGCTGTTGATCTTCCAGGATCCCGCGCTGCCGCGTCCGCTCACGCGGCTGTCGCCGTGGGTCGACATCCAGACCGAGGCCCTCGAGAGCGTCGTCGCCGAGCTGAACGCGCAGACCCACCGCCGGTTCATCAAGTCGCACACACCGCTCGATGGTCTTCCGAACGACCCGCGGGTCACGTACGTCGCGGTCGGGCGAGATCCCCGCGACGTCGCCCTCTCGTGGGACAATCACTTCCAGAACATGAACCTCGAGGTCGTGATGGGCCATCGCCTCGAGGTGGTCGGCATGGACGATCTGGCCGAAGTGATGCCGGACGGGATCCCCGAGATCTCAGAGGATCCGGCCGTGCGGTTCTGGCAGTGGATGGAGTCGTCGGACGGCCCGACCGACGACATCGCGGGACTGGCCGGGATGCTCAACCACATCGGATCGTTCTGGGCTCGACGCGACGCGGACAACATCGCGTTGTTCCACTACGCCGACATGAAGGCGGATCTCGAGGGCCAGATGCGCCGGCTGGCCGGCGTGCTCGGGATCGAGGTCGACGACTCGCGGTGGCCGGTGCTCGTCGAGGCGGCCACCTTCGATCGGATGCGCGAGCGGGCCAGCGAGCTCGCGCCGCAGGTGACGCACGGCTTCTGGCGCGACGACGGCCAGTTCTTCCACCGCGGCACGAGCGGTCAATGGACTGCCTTCATTCGTGACGACGCGGACCGCGGGCGTTACGAGCGGCGCGTCGCCGAGTTGGCGCCGGCTGATCTCGTGGAGTGGTTGCACCGGGGCTGATCGATCGTGATCATCGAACAGGACGCACGGATGGTGATCGCGTACATGATGAACGGGATGGGTGAGGGGAACCGTCGGGCTACAGCTCGCCGCGAGCGAGCAGCTCGACCGGATCCTGCATGCGAACCATGCCGAGGTAGCCGCCCCCGCGCGGGATGCTGTCGTGCACGGCGTAGCCGATGAGCTCTTGTGCAAGCCGCGGCAGCTTGGCGGCCACCGGTGGCGGGATCGACAAATAGTTGTTCTCCTCGGTGCGCAGCCATCCGAGGCAGTAGCTGAGGTGGGCGCCGCGGCGCGCGACGTCCGTCGAGTTCGCGCCGCCGGCATGGATCGTCCCGCCCAGGTACACGACCGCGGAGCCGGCGGGCATCTCGGCACAGGCGATCTGTTCGGGTGCCGGAGCGGTCGACATCACCTGCTCCGCGGGCGTGAGCGCGCGGTCCGGCCAGCGGTGGCTTCCCGGCACGACGCGGGTTGCGCCGTTCTCCCGCGTGAAGTCGACGAACGCGATCACCGTGGCCAGCTGGAGCTCGGGACCCGGTCGCGGAACGTCGCTCCATACGGCTTCGTCACGATGCAGCCACTGCTCGTCCGAGCCCGGGCCGCGTTGCAGGAGGTGTCCGAGGTTGAGCTGGTAGCGCGCGCACGACGGCAAGAGGATCCGATCCGCCAGTGCGAGCAGGAGCGGATGACACATCACGTCGACCGCGAACGTGGGTGAGATGCCCGGCGCGCCCGCGACCTGTCGCGTCTGCGGGCCGTGGAATGCCTGCATCACGGGGTTGAACATCGCTTCCGACGGATCCGCACGGTCGAGCGCGCCGCCGACCTCGTCGTTCACACGGTCGACCACGTCTCGCGTGAGGAGATGCTCGACAATCGCCGCGCCGTCCCGATCGATCGCGGCGAGAATGGGTTCGACGTCGCTCGACGCGTCGAAGCGCTCGAGTGTCGCCTGGTCGGTGGTCGGTGTGCTCATGTCTCACGCTCCTCAGCGCTCATTCTGGTCCGACCGCTACAAGGTGCCCCTACGTGCAGGTCGTCGCCGAACGGACAACCGCATGAGCAGCGCCAGCGCGATCAGCGCGAACGGTGGCAGCAGTGAGGTGGCCGTACCAGTACGGACGAGTGCCGGTACGCCCACAGTCGTGACCGGAGTCGGCGTCGCCGGCGGCGCCGACACCGCCACCACCGCGGCGAGCGGCTGCCCGTAGGCCGGCGGCGAATACGTCGGGCACGGCGCGTTCGGCTGCCCGAAGCGAACGCTTGCCGCGCACACCCGCGTCATGAGGTCGATCGCGTCCGGCGGCAGCAGCCACCCGTCGGCCACGGCCTGGTCGGTGCGCGCCTTCATCAGCGCGTAGTACTTGGCGTGCGAGCCGTAGAGCGACTGGATCTGTTGGTCGCTGAACGGGGCCGTGATGCCGCCCAGCTGACAGATCGTCGACACGTAGTGCGCGACCGGCACGTCGATCGGCGGCATCCGGATCCCGCCGAGCGTGTTGCCGTACTGATCCGCCGCGAGCTTGCCCTGGGAGAAGGCAAACCGCGGCCCGTTGGGTGGAGGGGTGCCGCTCGCCACCCATTGGTTGAGCTCGTGGATCGCGGCGGAGTCGGCGTAGTGCATCGGCAACGTCGCGCCCGCCGCGGTGCAGACCGCGAGGAGCGGGTTGATGACCTCGCCGTAGTTGCCTGCTGCCTTCATCGTGGCGTCGAACTGAGCGGCGGTCTGCTTTGCCGCGCCGGCCAGCACGCGAGGGCCGTGACCGAACTCGGATTGGTAGCCGATGAAGTAGTCGGCGTGCGACGCGCCGGCGATCTCCCACAGGCGGTAGTTCGGTCCGACCGTCGCGGGATCGACGCCGTCGTCCTGCGCCTCGAAGTCGCTGAGGAGATGCACTACCGGAACCGGTGCCGCGGCCCCGAACGACTTGTCGCCGGGCACGTTGCCGTGCACGAGGATCCCGTCGAGCGTGGCGACGTCCTCGGGATGCTTCGGCAGCCATTTCTGGATGTAGTCCTGGAGCTCGTTCGCGGACTGTGACTGGCCGGCCGCGAGCACGCGCTTCACGCTCGCGTGGCCGAGTGAGCCCATCGGATCGATGTCCTTCGGCGCTTTGAAGGCCCGCGCGATCTGCGTGAACATGTCGAACGCGTACGCGTCGCCGGGATGGTCGAGTGCGGCGTAGCGCGTCGGGTCCCAGACCTTCGGCGTCAGCGGCGTGCAGCAGATGCCGGCCGATTGCGCGCTCACGTGCACGTACGCGAACCCTTCGCGCATCAGCATCTGACGGGTGAGCATCGTGTCGACCGCGTTCTCGAACTGCGCCGTCACGTTCACCCAGTCGAGCAGCACCGTGCCGTTGAACTTCGCCGGATCGGTTGGACGGGTGACGATGACACGCGTCGTGTATGGCTTGGTCGTCCCGTCGAGCGCCGTAGCGGAACCCGACACGAAGTACTCGTGCTCCGCGTACCCGAACGGCGTCAGGTCGTAGTAGCTGTCCCACAGCGGATAGCCGTGCACGCCGGCCGGTGGGTCCGTGAGGGTCGGCGACGGCGTGGATGCCGGCGCGGCATGCGCCGTGGAGCGTCCACTCACGAACGCGGCCACGATGAACAGTGCGAACACGGCCGCGAGCGAACCGCGGCTGCGCTTCGATCCCCAGATTCCAACCATGGCGCGTGGCCTTGCTAGCAGGTTCGGCCTCGGAACGTCACGCCGCAGATCGTCGTCTCCCCGTCGAATCCGTCGAGCTCGACTGCGTCGATGCCTTCGTGGTCAGGACCGTTCGCCGTCGCGAACACCACGGGTTGGGGCCCGAACAGGTCGTGCCACCTCTGTCGAGCTGCGTCCGGGTCGAGCACACGGACGTGCAGCCCCGCGATGGACACGGTGCCGATGTCGGCGGGCGGGCCCTCGATCCACCGCGGGCCCGCCCACCGCCACGAGGCGGGCACGACCGGCGTGTCGAAGGACACGATCGCTCCTCGCACGTCTCGAGGATGCAGGTGCGTTCCGGAGATGTCGGGCAGGTCGATCGTCCACACGGTGCGCACGCCCAGCTCCGCGGCCCGACGGCGTGCCGCGGCCGTGTCGGGTACCTGGAAGAGCGCCATGTAGCCGGCATCACCGCCGCGCCGTTCGAGATACCGACCGGCGGTGGTGCCCTCACGGGCCGGCGACACGACCTCGAGGAAGGTGTCGCCGAGCTCGTACACCGCGTTGACGAGACCGAACTCGCCGACACCCGGGTCGCGGAACGGATCCCGGGCGCCGAGCGCGGCCTCGATGCGGCTGCACGCCGCATCGAGATCCCGAGCGACTAGTGCAACCTGTCGCAGACGGGGAACGGCTTCGCTCACTCCGTCATTGTGGCCGGGCACCACCCTGATCGCCGCGCCTCCGGGGGGAGGGCGCGGCTACCAGGGGGTGGGTGTCCCGAATGCGTACGAGATCGGCGCGGCGGCGCCGTTGTTGGCGGCGCAGTAGTTGTCGCGGGTTGCGCTCGTCGTGAGCGGAGGCGCGTATGCCTCCGACATCACCAGCATCTGCGCCACGCCGGTGGCGTAGTCCTCGATCGACTGTGCAACCTGCGCACGCG